>JAKVKZ010000053.1 GCA_022484565.1 Muribaculaceae bacterium | reverse complement strand
TGACCGAATAGCTTGCAGTCAGTCCCCAGCAGTCGGTGCCATAGCCCTTATATCCTTTCGGATTCGCCACACAGTATTTATAGTCGCTGAGTGCATGGTTACGTGTCACATTCCAGTAATTGGCATATTCATCGCTCAGTCCGCGCGGGTCAAGTCCGATATAGGAATATTGCGCCCAGAAAAGCGGGCCACCAGTTGCTTCAGCGCCATTGTGCTTCAATTCAAGCGGAAGTCCGTAAGGTGCAGCCGCCGACTTGATTCCACCACTGCGTGCCCAACCTTCGTGATAACATTCGGCCGGCACTCCATGAGTGGGCGATGATGCCGCAAGGACATACATTATCAAGCATTCATTATAGCCTTTAACGGGGAAATTCATCTGCCAATCGTAGTCGGGCGACCAATGCCAATAAAGCACATTTTTGCCGTTGCGGTACCAGTCGAATTCCACACCGCGCCACAGTGTGTCGATTTTTGCGGCAAGCGATTTCTCTGCATCGTTTCCGTCCTTGAAATATTGGCGCACGCAAAGCAGGCTTTCAAGCATGAAACTCGTTTCAACCAAGTCGCCGCCATCGTCCTTAGTGCCGAACGGCACAACTTTGCCAGTAGGCCCGTCAATCCAATGCGACCAAGCCCCATGAAAACGGTCAGCCTTGCCAAGATAGTCAACAATCTTGGTGAGGCGGGCAACGCCCTCGCTGCGGCCAATAAATCCGCGGTCGATGGCCACAAGCACACCGGCGACGCCAAAACCGCTACCGCCAATAGTCACCACGTTCTGGTCGTCCTGAGGATAAACATTATCAAGGTGTATGCGTTCCTTCGCCATGCCGGAAGTGGCATCGGCGCCATCCCACATGTAATTGAAATGCGTCTTTTGTATATAGTCGAGCATTGCGCTGTCGCTTGCGAATGTTGGGCGAGTGTCCTTGCCGGAAATGGTGGTCACTGCCTCAGCCTCACTGGAGCACGACATCATGAAGATGGCAAGCATTGCCAACAGTCCGCATTTTATCTTATTCATCATGTTGATTGTCATTGTTTTATAGTTTTGCACACAGCTGAACGTCCAGTTTCGCCAAGTGCCTCAATTGTGAAATAATATGTTGTGCCGATGTCAAGTCCGCGCATGTCGTAGCTGGTGGCACCGTTCACAGTGATTGCATTGTACATTTTATCGGGCGCGATGCCGTAATAGATGTTGTAGCCATAGGCACCGGCAGATGGTTGCCAAGTAATCATGGCATTGCGCTGGTCCTTCTTGTCGCGCTTCACGCTGAACTTCTTCACCATGGCTGGCTTAGCTCCGTCGGCATTGCCGAACACCCTTATTTCCGACAGGCAGAAATTGCCAGTGGCCATGTGCAGGTTCACCACTTTCAGATAGCGTGCGCTGAGCGGTTCGAGCAATTCCACATAATCATGCGGAACATCTCGGTCGTTATTGCTTTTGTCAACCGCAAGCGTCCAGTTTTCGCCGTCGCTTGAGGCGTAAATCTTATATTGATAGTACAAATCGTTGGCACGGTTGTGCTGAATGGATTTATAATCGTAATAATTCAATTGGATGGCTTTCACGGTTTTCACCGCACCGAGGTCGATTTCGGCCCATTCTCCCGGGTTGGCTGTTTTAGCTGCCCAATAGGTGCGCATGTTCTCGTCGGTAAGCGCACTGGCGCTGAAAGTGCTGTCGCAGCTCGAAACTTCTGCCTTTTTTCCGTAGGAAAGAAGCATCCAGCCGGTAAAGCGCTGCTGCGGATTTTTGATGTCGCTGACGGCATTCCAATTTGGATAGTCGCCAAAGGCGGTGTTGCACCACATTATGCCGTCGGAATCGAAAGCTGTGGGATACAGACCTATGCGGCGTTCAAACTTATATTTAAGCGAGAGCATACATGTGGCGACATGCCAATAATTGTCTTTCACGTCGCAGAATGTGCCGCCGTGACCGGCTCCCTGAACAAATCCGCCGGGTTTGTAGCTCATCGGGTTATGCTTCTGATATGTGAACGGCCCGAGCGGATTTTCACCGACGTAAACGCCGTCGGCGTAAATCTTGAATTCAGTTCCGGGTCCGCCATATTGCAGATAATATTTTCCATCATGCTTAGTCATGTACGACCCTTCCATGAATGGCTTCAAAGTGAATTCATCGTCGTTGTTCATGCCGAAACGCTCCCATCCGTGGCGGTCGGGCTGAAGCATGACTGTATTCACGATTTTACTTGTAGGATAAAAATCATCACGGCTTACGCGCACTCCCTTCAGCGGAAATTCGTTGCTTGAACCGTAATATTCATAAAGTTGCCCGTCATCGTCAAGAAACAGATACGGGTCCCATGTGGGGAGCGTATTGCGCTCCATAGCACGCTGAAAACGTCCTGATTTGGGATTTGTGCTCCACCACACCGGCAGTCCCTCGTAGGTAGAGCCTGTGTAGAAAAGCGTATCGCCGCTCACGTAGGCGGCAGGTGCGCACACATCGTCGTCGGCAGGCCGACGCTGGAATGTGGCAGTAGTGAAGTCCCAGTCGCTCAAATTCTTTGAGTAATGGAATCCTCCCTGATTTGTCGAAAATAAATAATATTCGCCTTTATAAGTCAGTCCCATCGGGTCGGCTGAGGAGCGGAACGCTCCGCCTGCCTTGGTGTTGGCATTTTCAGGCTCATAATTGTAGCTGATGTTCAAGGGGTTGCAATAGGTGCTTGACGTGGCGTTTTCAGGATTATACCAACGCGTCGCCACCGCCTTAGTGCGTGGCATCGACTTGTGCCCATCCTTCTGCATGACGAAATCGAGCGTCTTCTCTCCGTTGCGGCGCACTTTCTCGGCTTTCATGCCAGGATAGTACACGCACAGGACTGAATCATTATCGCTCACCGTCAGTGCATAGTGTCCGCCAGCGTCGGTGTTGCAGTGTGCAGGGCTGAATTTAGGCATAACGGTAGCTCCTTCAAGGGCGTTGCCGTTCCAGTCGCGCACTGTGCCGGTTAAGGTATGCTCTGCCTCCACATTGATGTAGTAGTCGCTTACCTGACCTTTCACCACCTTCACCTCAGGATTAGCCCCTGGCAGGGCGTTCCCCGCAGCAATGGCGGAGAACGCTGTCAGTGAGCAGATGATTAAGCACTTTGATATTTTGCTTTTTTTTGTCATTTCATGCATCTGTTGCAGATGTCGGAACTATTCAGTTAACGGGTCCAATGCAAGGTCTGGGCTGATGCTCAGCTGATTGTAAGGAACAGGATAGTACGTCTTGTCGGTTGTCCAAGTGGTTGCGCCGAATTGTGAACCGCCTGCACTTGTCAGTACTGATGCAGCTTTGCCAGTGCGGATAAGGTCTTGGTAACGTGCGCCCCATTCGCAGCAGAGTTCCATGCGGCGTTCGTCAAGAATCTGGTCAACTGTAACGCCTGTGATTGTCGGCATCTTTGCACGTACGCGGACTTTATTGAATGGTTCGTCACCGCTCTTGCCCAAACGTACTTTTGCTTCGGCATTCATAAGCAGAACTTCTGCATAACGGAATATACGGATATTGTTGTTGCAGCCGTATTTTGTCTGGCCAGGGGTCAACTCTTTCAATGGAGTGTAAGCCTTGCCGTTCCAGCAGTCAGTCGCTGTTGTGTTGCCTTGCGGACGGATTGAGTCACCGCTCGGAGTAGTGCTGTTGGCATGCAGGAACGATGTCGTTGCGCGTACAGTCTCACCGCGTGCAGCTGCCCAGTTCTGGAAGTTTTTAGTTAATCCGATGAATCCCCAGCCTGAGATGTTGCCGTCGTTGGCAGGTCCTTGGAACGGGAACCACTGGTCAGCGTCAACAAGTTCGCCTGAACTGTTGCCGAAATCGGTAGTCTGGCATTCAAAAAGTGACTCGTTGCAGAGTTTTCCAGGAATCTTGAAGAGTTCGTAGAAGTCGCTGTAAAGCTCGAATTTGCCGCTGTTGATGATGTCGTTGGTCAATGTTTCAACGTCGCTGTATTCAGCACGGTTCAGATGAATCTTGGCTGCAAGCATCTCAGCAGAGTAAGCGCTGACTGCTCCAATGTGCGCCATTTCGTTAGGACGTACCTTAGGAAGATTGTCCATTGCAAACTGAAGGTCCTCAAGCATGTATTTCTGCACAAGGTCGATTGATGAACGCTGCATATTGGTCTGGTCGTTGGTCCTCAGGATTGTTACAGGGCCAAAAGCCTCAACAAGGCGATAGTAAGCATAAGCACGCAGGAAACGCACTTCACCGCAATAGGAATTGTAAGTTGCCTTATCGCTGGTGCTGGTGATGTTGGCTGCATAGTTATCGAGAGCCAAAAGTGCTGAATTGCACACCTTTACCATTCCATAATACTGGTTCCAGAATTCATTGAGTGCCCAGAATGAGTTGTCGTAGTTGTATCTCTCACCATAGTCAACTAAAGTGGCCTGGTCGTCAACACGTCCTGACCAAACATCATCGTCGCGGACAATCGTCAAGCCCCAAATTACCCAGTGCATACCGCCTGTGCGCAGTTTTGCATAAGCTCCCGACACTGGCTCGTACATGTTCGATATGTTGGTGTAGTCAACATCCGATGCAGGAAGGGTGTTCTCCGGTTCCTTATCCAGATAGTTGCACGACGCCATGCCCAGCAACATTGCTGTTGGCAATGCATATACTAATATTTTTTTAAATAGTTTCATCTTATTTCTTTGTTAATGAATTAAACATTTAGTTTATGTGTCAAGGGAGTTAGAAATTAATCTGCACACCCAGTGTATAGGTCGCTGTCAAAGGATATACTTCGGTGTCCCATCCCTCAGCATCAGTGAGTTCAGGAGTGAAGCTGTGTGCCTTGAAAGTTGTGAATGGACGGTCGGCGGTGAGGCTGACTCTCAACAATGGCATTGTGTAGTTGCCCATCTTCAGGTTCTTGAAGTTGTAGGCAAGGCTTACGTTCTGGATGCGGAAGTAGTCGCTCTTCTCTACGAAGTAGGAATTGTCGGAGAATACGTTCCAGCCCTTTATCAGCGCTGCTGCGCTTGGATATTTGTTGGTTGAGCCTTCGCCTGTCCAGCGGTCCTTATATTGGGCCTCGTCAAAGTTGTAGTTGGACTGTGCATAGCGCAATGCGCGTTTGCGGTTGTAGAGCTGGCCACCTGTCTGTGCGTACAGATTCATTGCAAAGTCAAGGTTCTTCCAGCTAAGGCCGAGGTTAAGTCCGTAAGTCATATTAGGAATGTAAGCACCGAGCACTTGGCGGTCGCTGCCGTCAATCTTGCCATCCTTGTTCACATCCTCATATTTGAAGTCGCCCGGTACGAGGCTGTTGGCTACTGCCACTGGATCGGCTGCAATTTCAGCAGCATTCTGATAGATTCCCACAACTTTATAGCCATAGAATGAATTCATCTCTTCGCCGACGATGTTGACAGTCTTTCCACCGAGCACGAATGAAGCACCGCTGAGGCTCTTCACGCGGTTGTGCAGATAAGAGAGGTTCAGACCGATATTGTATTTCCAGTCTTTGCCGATGCGGTCAGCCCAAGTGAGCTGGAGGTCAGCGCCACTGTTGAGAATCTTGCCGTAGTTGCCTGCAAGCACGTCGTTGCTGAATGGCAGACGCGGTGAAATCACTGCGTTCTTGGTCATGCGGTGGAAATAATCCAAGTCAACGTTCAAGCGGTTGCTGAATGTCGAGAAGTTGATACCTGCGTTCCATTCCTCAACTTTTTCCCATTTCAGTGTGCTGTAGTAGTAATTGTTCTGATAACCTGCCACAACTGTGTTGCCGTACACGCCTGAATTGCTGTTGCCAGTGCTTACTGATGCAAAGCCGTCGCTTGCTGCAACGTGGTCGTTACCGAGGAGTCCCCAGCTTGCGCGAAGTTTCATGTAATCGAATATCTTCTGACCCTGCATGAATGGTTCTTGGGTGATTACCCATGCTGCACCTACTGATGGGAAGTAACCCCACTTCTGCTGATACTTCGAGCTGCCGTCGGCACGCATTGTGAACACAGCGTAGTATTTGCCTGCATAGTCATAGTTCAAACGTCCGAAATAGGATTCGCCACGATAGCAATATCCGTCGTCGCCGAGTGTGATGCCTTCAGTGTCGCCCTTGTTGAGATAGAGATATTCCTCTGCTCCAACTGGCACGTTAGTTGCATTGCCCCACAGATAGCGGTACTGCTGCTGACGGAGTGAATAGCCGAACATTGCGCCTACATTGTTGTCACCGAACTTGTCTTTGTAAGTCAACGTGTTATCCCAAATATAATTGTAATAATGGGTGTTGAACTTAGTCAAACTTGATTTGGCCAACTGCTGCCAGCTGCTTACATAATAAGGTATTGTGAAGTTGCGGCCCTGGACTGAACTGTAATCGTAGCTGTAGCTCGTCTTTACATTCAGTTTCTCAGGAATGAGCTGAACCTGTGCATAGAAGTTGCTCAGCACCTGATAAGTCTGGTTCTTTGAATCCCAATAATTGGCTGTTGCGATTGGGTTGTAGAAGTTTGCGGTCAAGCCCACTTCGTCAGGTGAAGCATACTTGGTCGGTGTGGCTGTTGTGCTTGCGTCGTTGTAAATCGGCATGATGCCCGGCATGTTGAATGCCTTCTGCCATGCTGCGTTGTTAGGCAAGCGTTGTGTTGAGTTGCTGAACACGCCGTTAAAGCCGACTTTCAACCAGTCGGTTGCGTCGAAATCAACATTTGCGCGGAAATTCAAGCGCTTGTAGTAGTTGTTCACGTCCATGATACCGTCTTGGTCAAGGAAGCTGACACCCACGCCGTAAGTGGCATTCGATGTGCCGCCGTTGATGCTGAGGCTGTGGTTGGTGATGACTGCTGTTCTGAGCAATTCATTGTACCAGTCAGTGTCGGCTCCGAATGTCAATGTACTGAAGTCGCCGCCGAATTTTGCGATGGCCTGCTTGAGCATTGGTGAATAAGCATCGGCGTTGGCCTCCATAAGCATTGTGGCATATTCGTGCGAGTTACACATCTTTAATATGTTGGTAGCCTTCTGGATGCCGACATATCCGTTGTAAGTAACCTGCGCTTTCTGGTTGTGCTTGCCGCCTACAGTTGTGATGATTACCACACCGTTGGCTGCGCGTACACCGTAGATGGCTGCCGCACTTGCGTCCTTCAGCACTGTGATGTCCTGAATGTCGGCTGTGTTGAGGAAGTCGATGTTGTCGTAGAACATTCCGTCAACCACATAAAGAGGTGATGAGTTCGTGAATGAACCCATACCACGGATTGTTACTGTAGGGCCGCTGCCCGGAGTTCCTGAACTTACCACGTTCATGCCCGGCACTTTGCCCTGCATTGCGGTCATCGGTGATGATGATGGGGTGGAAGCTATTTCCTCTTGTTTTACGACTGAAATAGGCGACGTCAAATCTTTCGCCTTTGCTGCGCCATAGCCGATTACCACTACTTCGTCGAGCTTCTGGGCATCATCTTTCAGCGTCACATTGACTACTGAACTTCCATTAACCTTCACTTCCTGGCTCTTCATGCCAATATAGGAGAAGGTTATCACTGCATTTGCCGGAACTTTCTCCAAAGTGAAATTTCCGTCAAGATCTGTTACTGTACCGGTTCGTGTCCCATTTACTTGAACACTTGCGCCGATAATCGGTTCGTTGACCTGGTCAACTACCGTTCCTTTTACCGTTTTCGTCTGCTGCGCTAACATTACTGGCGCCATCAGGACGATTAGCAAAAATGATAGGAATTTTTGTTTCATTTGTTTATAGTTGATATAAGTAAGGATTGTTTCAACTGGTGCAAAGTAAACGGGTTTACATTCATTAAGCAAAATTTTGTGTACTACGTCACTACTTTTGCCCATTTTCGCACTACGTTTTTACTACGTTTACACATATTAATTATTTGTGCATCATTTCGTTGTAATCAGCAATTTTAACATTTCATTTGCTGCTTTTTTTGTCCATTTTTCACATCCGTTTCACTTCGGCTTTGCTCTTTATGCCAATTATTTTTCTTTGTCTCTTTCCTTTTTTCGTGGTTTTTCACGTTTACTCTGCCATATCTTTGCTCCGAAATTTTTATCCTTAAATGTCATGAGTAATATCGAAACTGAAAAACTTATGTGCGCCCTCTTTCTGGTGCTCGGCGAATATGTTATGGTGCTTCTGGCCGTAATCGCCGACCTCATCAGCGGAGTAAGAAAGGCTCGTCAGCGTGGCGAGGCGCGTCGGAGCAAGGCCTTCCGCCTCACTGTTGACAAGACTGCACGTTATTACAATGCCCTGTTTGCACTCTCCGTAATCGATGCAATGCAAATTGCAGCCGTGGAATATCTGCGTGTTTCCTTCGATTTTTCACTGCCGTTGATTCCCGTATTCACCCTTATTGGCTCTATCGGCATCGCCATGATTGAGGTGAAAAGCATCTACGAGAAGGCCGACGTGAAGCAGCAGCGCGATTATGCGGATGCTGTCGCCCTACTCTCCCGCCTCCTCAAGCACACTGACCTTTCTGCCATTGATGGCTATCTCCACGACTACCTCAATGGCCATCTCCACGACAGTCCGCCAGCCAATCCACATTCTCCTCAAAAAGAATAAGTAAAAAATTAATGTTTTGTCAATAATCAGCAAAAATTGACAAAACATTGAAATAAACAACTGATTTAAATCATACTATCATGAATTACTTTTCAATTTCCGAACTTACGAGTTCGCCCACTGCCACACGCCTCGGCATCGACAACACTCCTTCGCCAAAGGTGATTTCCAACCTGAAAGTCCTTGTGGAGAAAATTCTCAATCCTCTCCGCGCCGCTTACGGCAAGCCTATCCACGTCAACAGCGGCTATCGCTCCCCCGCGCTCAATCGTGCCGTAGGCGGTATGCCCACCAGCCAGCACCTTCTTGGCGAGGCTGCCGACATCACAGCCAGTTCCCAAACGGAAAATAAACGCCTATATTCGCTCGTCCGCTCCCTCCGCCTGCCTGTTGACCAAGCCATCAACGAGCACAATTTCACTTGGCTGCATCTCTCCTACCGTCCAAATCCGCGCCACCAGTTCATCGCAATACATTGATGGGCAAAACAATCCCCCGCCAACTGCTCATCGGCGAGGGATTTTTATTCCGTTCAAAATTGATTTAGTGCAGCAGCACCAATTCATAGTCGCGACTGCCGGCTCCAAGCAGTTGCGCATCGTAAATGGTGTGCGTGCCGTGACGCGACACTATCCTCTCCACGAGATCGCGGTTGCCCTTGTCGGTGCTGATAAACACTTGGTCAACGCACGCTTGGTCAAGAGCCACAGGGTCGAGCGAAGCGAGGATGCCGACGTTGCCCATTTTCGGGTCGTCGGGATGGCTGTCGCAATCGCAGTCAACGCTTAGATTGTTCATCACGCTGATATAGATTATTTTGTCGCCGTAGTGCTTGATGATTGCGCTCGCCGATTCAGCCATACTCTCCAAGAAGTCGTTTTGCGGTGGCAGATTCTGCCACAAAGTGTTCATGTCAAGGTTCTTGCCGGCTGAATGTATCCACACCTTGCCCATCTGCGATGCACAGCCAATCGAAAGATTTTTCAGCGCACCGCCGAATCCGCCCATGGCGTGGCCTTTGAAATGCGACAAAACAACCATGAAATCATAATTTTTCAGGTGTGTACCCACATAGTCATAGCCCTGCAGGTGTGTTCCTCCCATTGTCGGCCATTTCTCGCTGCCGTCGGCATCAAGGATGTCGGTAGGCGCTATCGCCGCAAATCCGTGGTCAATCATCACCTGCTTGTGGCTATCGGTGTCAACGCGCTTTCCGGGATATGCGGTGTTGTCCTCGATAATCGTCCCGTGAACCATTTGCACAAAGTCCTTTATCAGATTTGCATCAAGGAAATTATGTCCTCCAGGCTCACCGCTCGAAATTTTCACCCCGACCTTGCCCTTCGCCTCACGTCCAAGAGCCTTGTAAATCTTTATCAAGTTCTCCGAAGTGATGTTCGTTATCATGTACACTTTTGCCTTACCCGTATTTCCGGCAGTGGCGCTCGCACATTCTTGAGCGTTGCAGGCGGCTGCAATAGCCAGCACAGCAAGCATCATCATCAATGTTTTCTTCATAATGGTATATGTTTTTGTTTATAATATTCCACGATGCAAATATACGTCCAAAAGTGCAATCAGAATTACATAAATCACTCATTTTATAACCATTATTACTGATTTCCGAATTCCACCAATGCTATCGCTCTGCCGCATCTATCAGAATTGTTCTTCCAGCACATCACTTCATCACACACTTGAAAGCCATGCCTTTGGCGGGTTCGCCGCAGGCATGGCTTCACAAAATGAAGAAATATACATGAAAAAAATGCTCTATCTGCTTATCACCTTATAGCTCTTGCCATTGGCACGGACTATGTACATTCCTGCCGCAGGAAGGGTGATTGTCATGTTGCCGGAAGTGGCGGCTCCGCTATACACGATGCGTCCGTCAAGGTCAGCCACACTCAGCGGTGAGCCATCAGCCAGCCCTTGCACTCTCACCTCGCTGCCTTCAGCAAACACCCGCACTGCATCAGTATTCACTGCCTTCACTCCGCTCCATTCCTGCATAGGAAATTCTTTCCACACATTGCTCGCCTTGTAATTGCTCATCGTGCCATAAGGGACATACAGCATTACCGACGATTTGTCAAGGTCACCGAACACAGCTTCCGTCACACTGCATGGCGTGTTCCAGCTGCAATATATCTTGCTCAACGACTGCACGTGGCTCTCTATGTCGAATGCACCGGCCTCAATAGATTTCACGCTCGACGGAATATACACTGTCCTGATATTCTCGTTATCGTTGAAGGCTTCTCCTCCTATTATGCCGCATGTTTCAGGAATGTGATATTCGGTTGACTTCGCCTGCGGAAACAACTTTAATGTATCAAGATCTGAGGGCCGCCAGGCGTCCCATGAGAAAAGCACTCCATCTATAACTTGATACTTATAGCCCTTAGTTGATAAGTTATTTTCTATCCTTATTTCCTCCAAATTTTTACAGCAACTAAAAGCATCTTTCCCAACAAACCGTATCGATCTTGATAAGTTTATAGATTTCATGCCACTCCACATGAATGCCCTATAACATACATCCTTCACGTTTTCAGCATCAAGCGTTCCAATATTATTGCAATCGTAAAAAGCAAATTCCTCTATTCTTATGCAATCTGAATGTAACTTATAGGAATCCGTGTAAGCCCTCTTTGGAGGATATAGAAGAAGATTCCGAGCTTTCCCTACTTCATCATAATAAAGTGAATATAGACCACCATTATCAACATCAAATAATACTCCAAATAAGCTTTTTTCTCCGTCTGCAAAAGAGATTTCTTCTAATGGACACCCTGAAAATATTCCAAAATCATATTTTCCTTCGGTAGTCTCAATGCCCAAAAAAGCATGTGGGAAATAAATTCTCTTCAACGGCGATGCCGAAAACGCACAACTACTTATTAAAAAATCCTCATACGGCAATATCACTTCTTCAAGTTTACTGAAATAAAAAGCAAACGGTGGAATATATGTTCGACCAAATAAAAAAGGATTATCAATATAAAAATCTTTGTAGTAATAATTATTACCAGTATCTTTTATAAATGTTGCATCCTCCAAATCAAGATAAGTCAACATTCCATCTGTGCGTCGGCCCAATGTGTCAATTCCGGCATTCCATCGTAAATTCTTAAAGCCCTGTGGAGTAATCCCACCTATCACTGTCATGGCTGTTAAGTATGGAATTTTTGGCATATCGTTATATTGACCTGCATCGTTTTTGAACACACATTCCGGTATAATAGTATATTTGCTCCATATCGCATCGCTCGAATAGTTTGCAAGCACAGTGGATACGTTGTTCACGTATAGCTTACATGTGCTGGGCACGCCCTCCAGTTGCGACGATTCACTGCCTATCATGCCTTGATGCAGAAGATGCAGTGCGTTCAAGTTCTTGCATCTTAAAAATGCCGATGCTCCGATGCTTGTCACGTTTATTCCTAATTTCACACTTTCCAGCGCCGCGCAGTCACCGAACGCAAAATTACCCACTTTAGTGACATCGCTACTTGTTGTCACTTCTTTCAGCGTCTGGCAGGCACTGAATGCCCTTTCGCCTATGTTCTTTACCGCTCTATAATTCAGACTTGGGTTTCCGGATGGGTATGAAATCAACTCACTTTTGCTGTAAAGCGCTACCCCATCCGCCGTGAAATTCGTGTTGGTTTCATATACTTCAAATTTACTTATATTTTTACAAGCGTAAAATGCCCCCACTCCTATCGTGCTGATCGTTGGGCCTATTGTCACCGTACCTGTTAGTCCTGATGACTGAAAGCAAAATGCCCCAATCGAGGTCACAACATTACATCCGAAATATTCTAATTTTTTCCCTGGACAGGCTGCAAATGCATATTCAGCATATTTCTTGATGGAGCTGTTACTAAAAAAATTGAGGTTACTGTTGAAGAAGCAATATTTATCCACGCTGATTGCACTCTTTGGAGCATACACAGTATCAAGTTTTGTGGACATAAACATGAAATCGCCCAATTCGTCATCAAATGCACAGTAGCTTCGCTCCATATAATGCACGTATGGAGTATTGGAAGAAACTATTTCTGCATCTTTAAGGTCAAGGAAGTTCAACTGCCCTGATGTAGCGTTCATGTTAAAGTCTCTTCCTGCCATTTCACGGATGAACAATATGTCACCCCCATCAATCTTTCCTGAAACCTTCAGATGCGTTATCTTATTCTTTTCGGTGCTCGAAATCAGTGTAGATAACGTCCCTGTGGTCTGCACGTTAACTGTCTTTGGATAGTACGCGCTCGCATCTATGCCGCATAGCAGCATCAGAGCAATGATTAAGTACATTTTTTTCATTTTCTTCTTCTTTTATTTGTTATTAATTCAGTGGTCGTTCGCTCTTTTGCTGATATGCCGTCGGACTTTAGTTTTGATGCCCGACGGCAATCTCAGGCTTCTCTATATTTGTTTTCTAAGGTTTACCCGTGCCTCTGCTTTCATCGACGGATTTTCCGTAAGCCTTTCCATTGTCATCCCATCCATTTCAGCTTCCGGCGCGGTATTGTTTTTTGTTCAAATTTTGCATCTCGGAGCTAACCGTAACTCCATCATTTCAACGTCAGCAAAGTAACTTCATATTTCCCCATTCCAATGGACTATGTGACCAAAAAATGGACTATGTGTGTCATTGTTAAAAGTCAAAATGGACTATGTGTGCCATCATCAACAGCTATTAATTTGGAATTCAGCATTTTCTGTAGTCCATTCATGGTACATTTCAAATTAACGTAATTCTTGTTTACTCCACTTAAATTATGTAAAAGCAGGTAATGTGGCAATTATTTTGGCAGTGCTTTCCTTAGCAATTTTTTTCTTCAGGCATTATGCCTTTTTTCTTGCATTTTCTTTTCATCAAAAGCGTATTTTCACATCGCGTTCTTTGAAATTTTGAAAATGCCATGTCGGTTATGGCAATGCCATGGCTGAAAAAATCAGGGGGCAAACCTCGGGAAAAATAAATTGAACACCCTCCTAACATTATTGATGTTCAACGCATTGGATGGCACTTTTGCTGTCCAAGCCCCCTTCGGAAATTTGCACGGAAATCGCCTTAGGTCCCAAGTTGCAAAGATGTGTAATCAGATTTGCCCAACAATGGCGTTTAGGCATGGAAATCATCAGGAAGATTTTTGCGGGAAGTAGCCATAAACTGAAATTTTCCCGCATGGTTTGAATGTTGTAGATTAGGGGGCAAGCCTCGGGAAAAATAAATTGGACACCCTCCTAACATCATTGATGTTCAACGCATTGGATGGCACTTTTGCTGTCCAAGCCCCCCCTCGGAGATTTACAAGGAAATCGCAGCGGAATGTGCTGCGGAAAAGTTTTTGAAATGGCCAGATTCAGTCTTTTTCCTGTTCCTCTGCTGGCGTCACGCGCACAAGCTCAATTTTGGCTGCCGTCTTCTTTATTATTATGAATGTGTATTCTCCAAGTGTGATTTTCTCGCCTTCTTCAGGTATCTCTTCAAGTTCGTTGAGCAGATAGCCCGCCAACGTCTGATAATCGTCGCTTTCAGGCAAATCAAGATGGAACTGTTCGTTGATTTCCTCTATTTCTATCCTCCCTGAAAATTCGTACACACCATCGCTGATTTTGCACGCCACGAGCCTGTTGCGGTCGTGTTCGTCCTCAATTTCGCCGAAAATCTCTTCCACGAGGTCCTCAAGCGTAACCATTCCGGCTGTTCCGCCGAACTCATCCACCACTATGGCCATGCTTCGCTTCTCATTCAGCAGGCGCTGCATCATCTTGTTGGCAAGCAGCGATTCGGGCGCGAATATCACCGGCTTTATGCAGCCGTGCCAGTCCACTTCCGGCTTCAGAAGTTCGCTCACGTGAATGTATCCCAGCACACTGTCGATGTCGTTATTGTAAACCACGATTTTCGACAAGCCGGTCTGGGTGAACAGTTTGCTTAATGCGTCACGCTTAGTTCCGCTTATGTTCACCGCCACAATTTCATTGCGTGGTACCATGCAGTCGCGCAGGTGAGTGTTGGAAAAGTCGAGGGCATTCTGGAATATCTTCACTTCGCGCTCCACTTCCTTATGTCCTTCCTCGCTCGTGTCGATGTTTTCCTCAAGGTACGCGTCAAGTTCACCCATGGTTATGCCGCCAACGTTCTTGTTGCTCACCCGCACGCCCATCAGCCGCATCAATGAGCTGGACAGGAACGATGTGAACCACGAAATGGGGTACAGAATCAGATACATCAAAAAGAGCGGAATGGAAAATGCCCGAAGCGAATCGTTAGGATTGATGCGGAACACTGCCTTTGGCAGAAATTCAGCCGTCACAAGGATTATCCCTGTTGACACTATCGTCTGGACTATCAGAATCAAAGCCTGATTATCGTAGAAGAATTGTTTGAACGGCTCATCGAGCAGTTCCGCCATGCTCATACTGTAAATCACAAGCATAATGTTGTTGCCAACAAGCATTGTGGAAATGAACATGTCGCGGTGATTGTAGAAAATATTGATGATATGGCTCACTATGCCGCTTTTCTGCACATCAATTTCCACTCTCACCTTGTTCGACGACACGAATGCTATCTCCATCCCCGAAAAGAAGGCGGAGAAAATCATTGTGATTAATGCCATCAGCAATATCGAGAGGGTTGCGGAGCTCATTTTGCTTATTTTTTAGGGCGTGCTGCCGGATGGGTTGCAGGATGTTGCTGCACAGGTGCTGGAGCGGTTGGAATCACTCCCGCAGGGCGTTGAGGCGGACCTTGCCGTGTGGCAGGTGATGGACGCGGGCCTGAAGGCTGTCGGTTGGCTGCAAGTTTTCTCTCGTCAATCGGGAATATTCCCGCAGGCTTGTTCAGATGGTAAGTGGTTAGCTGCTCGTTCGACACGAACCCGTAGCCTTCAAGCACTCTACCTTCCTTTTCTATATGGATGAACGAGTCGGAATATACTTTTCGGTCGTTTTGCGACCAGAACAGCTGGTTTGTCAGTATCAACTCATTGTGCACATTCCAGATTCGCACGTTTCCGTCGAGCCTCCATATCTTGTCTTGTGAATAGTAGATTGCTGAATCGCAGCGGATTGATGCCGCTGTCTTGAACACTGAATCATATTCCTCAAGCCGCAGCCCTTCAGGAAAACTCCAGAATGGCTTCTTGGCCTCTTGGAATATGTACCATATTTTTGAGGTGATTTTGTATTTGGTTATTCCTGAATCACTTATCAGCGTGGTCACGTCGTGTGTGACGATTGTCGGCACCTTGTTCGGGTCGGTAGGGTGATTCACCACATTTTTCACCTCATTCTTGCATGCGAAGAAAATTGTGGCCGTTATCAGCAGTATCAATATGTAAGGCAGTCGGCGCAATCTATAAATTCACCTTTCTTTTTATCTGATTTTGCTCTTCCAGAACCAAAGTTCGTTGAAGTTTACTCCCAGCGTTATGTTGAAGTAATTTTCCTTTATGTAGCTCACTGGATTGGCCTGGCGGTGCTTGTATTCAAAGCCGAGGTTCACAATTGTCTTGCCGCCTGGGACTGGCAGTCCGAAACCTATCGACGCTCCGTATTCGCGCACATTGCTGCCCTTGATGTTGATATAGTCGTGTGTGAAGTATCCGCCCATGCGGTAGTTGATTCTTTGCACGTATCCGCCTCTGAGTTTCGGTATCCATTGCAGTCCGGCTGCCACTTTCCAGCGGTTGTCGAATGTGGTGGATTCAAAGTTCTCAAGCGATTTGAACTTGGCGTTCTTCCAGCCCTGATATGTGAAGTCCACTTCTCCGTAGAGGTTCTCGCCGTGCCAGTAGCCTAAGCCGCCGCCTATGCTTGCAGGTGATGTGTAATCACCGTTCATCGATGAATACCCTATCGTGTCGGCTGTGGTGCTGTTGGTCACATCGTATTTGGCTCCCCATGTGTGGCCATGGAATGATTTCCCGGGTGTGAACACTGCGCCGATTGTGGCTCTGTCGGTCTTGTTGATTTTTGTCGTGTATTGCACTCCGAACTGCACATGCCAGTCGCGCAGCTTCATCACGCGCTCAAACATTGATTCGTCGGACGACGATGTGTAGATATATGTGTCGTTCACGATTGTTCCGAAGTCGTACGAACCGTTAACACCCAACGAGAAATTCTTGAATGGTCTGTAGCTTATGCCGCCGTACAGCTGGGTGATGCCGCCTGAGCCGTCGCGCAGCTCACTGCCGCTCACGAGGTCGCTGCCGAAAGAATATCCAACCGACGAATAAGGTACAAGTCCGAAACTTCCGCCCACATTCTTGGCTATAGGAAATTCCATCGTTATATAGTTCAGACCGCCGCCGTTGCTGTTGCCCTTCGTGCTGCCTTCCTTCGACCACAGGTTAGTGACATCGATTCCTATATCCCAAAGGAATGTAAGTGAATCGATTGAAGCATACGAGGCCGGGTTCATAGTGTTGATTTGCCTGCCGCCGTTCATGGCGTAGCCCACACCTCCCATATTCCGCTGGGCACTGGTCACGTTATCGTTCAGTATTCCGTAGCCGAACTTGGAGTAAGGCGTCATTGAATTGTTCTGCGCCATTGCCGGCAGTGCGCCCACAATGACTATTGCGGCTGCAACCAATATGTTTCTATATAGTTTCATTATATATTATTATTCTGTTTAATCCTTTTGCCAATAAGTTGTCGTCCTCGATGCTCGGAAATTTCATGCGGCTTGCCAAAAATTTGCCGTCTCCGCCAGTGATGAACACCGTCAATCCGCCGAAATGCCTCGTCAGTGAAGCCACTATCCCGTCAATCTCCGCCACAAGGCCGTTCACCACTCCTGCACGTATCGCCGTTTCAGTGTCTTTCCCGATTGGCGGTATCTCCCCGATTTCTGTCACAAGCGGCAGTTTGTCGGTAAAGTTATGGAGCGATTCAAACCTGATTCTCAATCCGGGCGTGATGTTGCCTCCTAAAAAATGGCCGTTCTTGCTCACAGCGTCAAGCGTCACGGCTGTCCCTGCGTCGATTATCAGCAGATTCTCTCCGGGCCGCTCGTGCATTGCGCCCACAGCCACCGCTATTCTGTCGTGCCCGAGTGTGGCAGGTGTGGCGTAATCTATCTTCAGTGGCATCGGCGTGGTGTGCGTCAGGCAAATGTATCTGTCAACATTCTCCCTGAGATAGCCGTCGATTTCCGCATCCAGACTTTGCACCGTGCTGTAAATGGCCGCGCCGACATCGTTCTTTGCCGTTATGCTCCGCAAATTCTCGCAGCTCAGCCGCTCATAGCGTTGGGCGACAATTAACCTCTCTCCCTCGAAAAGGGAGACTTTTGCGGAAGAATTGCCTTGGTCTATTGCCAGATTTAGCTTCATTTACGGCGCAAAATTACTAAATACAAATCATATAGCGTGCGTTTTATGAATTTTTTAGCTGCGTTTCACCTGAAATGCCCTTATTTTGCCGACACGCTCCTTGATATTTATTTTTTGTCCTTTTCGCGAAGCTCCTTGTTTTCTGCGTACTGTATCATGAACGATGTGTACACCTGAAGCACCGCTCCGCCGGTAAGAAAGCCCAACCAGTCGGTATTTGATGCCTGCGGATAGAACATGAAAAACGCCGACACGCAATAGCACAGCGCTGATATCTTTTCTATGCGGTGAAGTCGTTTCACCCTCAGATTCTTACCTTCATAATGCTCAAGCGTGCGGATTATGAATGTCGCCGCGGCACCGGCAGCGAATATATAGCGCAACGGTGTCCACTGCACTTTAAGCAGAGGCAGCAATGCCGTTATCGCAATGACGAGTAGAGCGACCGACATGGCCAACTCAAGTATGTTCTCTCTCTTACCCATGTTGTGATTCCAAATTATTTAATATCTGTGATGTAAACGTCTTCGTTGGGCCTCTTCATCCCATATTGCTCGCGGGCTATCCGCTCAAGCTCCTCCTTGTTGGTGTTGAGGGAATTGAGCTTGTCCTGATAGATTATCGCAGAGTCGCGGTTTGCCTTGATTTCCGTCTGTAATTCTGTGATTTTGTTGCTGTATTCCACTGTTTTCACATAGCTGTTGTCTCCATAGAATATTAATATGAAGAAGAATACGAAGAACACTATGACTGCGAAAATCCTTTTGTGTAAGGTCGGAATTTCGTTGAACTTGTTCGAAATTGACATATACTAATCAGAAAATTTCGGTAAAGATAGAATGAAAAATTTGAAGTACATAATTAAAAATCGCTAATAATGTTCAAAATGGGAGCAATAGCCTCATTTTGAAGTACCAGACTAATTAAAAAGTCCAATAATACAATAAGAAGGTAATGATGTTAAACTATGTAATTATTATTGACTTCTTTCGTTTCCAATAAAAAAACGAGTTTGTATAATTATTTGATACATAAATATTATTCATAAATAAATTATATTGTTTAGCTTTGCACAAAAATATTTTTTTAATAAAAAATCAAATAAATTATAATATCGCACACAAAGATTCTATTCATTTCTAAATTAAGTATTTATAATAAATTTAATAAGTATGAGCAAAAAAATTATTATCGTTGTATCCATGATATTTACTATCATTATCATGGCGCAAACAGCAAACGCAAAACCTGTAAGTGCTCAAAAAGCACTGGAAAATGCAAGACAATTTGTTGAAAAAAACAAATTCTGTAATCATTTAATTGAATCTTTAGATAGCAACAACATTCAACTTGTTTATACAACAAATGCTATTGAAGAGAGCAATGGAATAAGTAAAACTGAGGTTTCAGATGAATCAACAACCGAGAATCCGGCATGCTACGTTTACAATTACGGGAATGGTAAAGGATTCGTTATTGTTGCTGGTGATGACTCAATGCAACCTATCTTAGGTTATAGTGATGAGGGAAAAAGTTTTTCAAAAGAAAACATGCCTGATGCCATTAAGGATTGGTTTGCATGGATCAGCGAAGTTGCCGGATATGCAAGACAAAGCAATTCTGCAGAATATACTTTCTCCAACAAAAATGAAAGCACAACAGTTTCCGTGGTATCCCCCTTATTAGGTTCCATTGCTTATAATCAGGATACTCCTTATAACCTCTACTGTCCAAGTGTAAATGGGAAGAGATGTTACACAGGCTGCGTTGCAACAGCATTGGTACAAGTAATGCGCTATTGGCAATGGCCAACTGACTATTGCAAAGGTAATATAAATTATACTACACATACTCTTGGAATCAATATTAGTAAAGATTTATCTAAAGTTAAGTTTGATTGGGCTAACATGCTTACTTCGTATCCTACAAATGGTTCTTATTCCACCACTCAAGCAAATGCAGTAGCAGAATTAATGTACAGTTGTGGCGTTGCTACTGGCATGGATTATACAACTTCCGGATCTTCCCCTTTAAGTGATGCGGATTGGATTAATGTACTGCACGATAACTTTGGATATAGTAAGGGTCTTACTCTATGGATGACTGATTTAAGTTATAGTGATCTAAATTATATCAATACGCTATTATCCACAGAACTATCTCAAGGAAGGCCAATGGTTTGCATTGGAGTTAGCCCTGAAGGCGTTAACCACGCTTTCGTATGTGATGGTAGTTCATCTAATGGATTGTACCACTTCAATTTAGGCTGGGGCGGATATGATAATGGCTATTATGCAGTGACAGGTATATCAACTTCTTATAATTTCTTTTTAAAGAGTGTCCTTTATAACATAGAAAAACAATCATCAAGCGTTTCAATCAATGGTCTCAACTATATTCTTAATGAATCCACAAATACAGCAAGCGTAACTTATAAAAGTGATGACACAAAATCAAATGCCACATACGTCACTGGAAATCTTAAAATTCCAGCAACAATAGAAAAAGACGGGAAAATATTCACAGTAACTTCTATTGATGCTTGCGCTTTTGATAGTTGTGTTAATTTAAGTTCAGTAATATTACCTACCACAATCACAAATATAGGTAACAAAGCCTTTAGAAATTGCTCACAAATGGATTCAATCAGTCTATCACAAAGCTTGAAGGATATTGGCTATGAAGCCTTTATTGGTTGTACTAACTTAAAAAAAATAAATATACCAGCTTCTGTAGAGCTAATAGAAGACAAAGCATTTACTAAATGCTCAAATTTAACAGCTATCAATGTTTCAAATGGAAACAATTCTTACATTTCAGTTGACGGAATTCTTTACTCTAAAGATAAATCAAAATTAATTTGTATTCCTATTGGAAAAAGTGGGATAGCTAATATTGAAGACGGAGTTAAAACCATTAATGGTTATGCTGCGTATTGCTGTACTAATTTATCTGGAGTAACGATTCCAGAAGGCGTAGAAAGCATAGGGCCTAATGCGTTTTTTTTCTGTTATAACATAAGCAATTTAAGATTACCTAGTTCCTTAATTCGGCTTGGTTCGTTATCTATCAGTAACTGCATTGGATTCAAGAAGATTATCATTCCAAATGGGGTTAAAAAGATCGAATTTGCAGCATTATTTTATGATATAAATCTTGAATCTCTTACCATTCCATCATCTGTCACAACAATTGAGGGAAGTGCATTTCAAGGTTGTCAAAAATTAAAAAATGTATATGTTTATAGTTCTAGCCCCATAGCTCTTGGAAACGATGCTTTTAATAATGCAAATATAGCTAACTGCACTTTACATGTAATTAGTGGGACAAAAGCGGCATATCAATCAGCAATTCAATGGAAAGATTTTGGTACCATCATTGATGATTTATCAGCCGATATTAATGAAGTAAAAGACAATGAACATTCATCCAAAATAGGTGAGATATGCTATAATCTTAACGGTACTGAAATAAAAGAACCTCAATGTGGATTTTATATAAAAGTCATTAAGTTTGCTGACGGCAGCAGAAAAGTGGCTAAAGTGCTTAAACAATAGAATAATATTACAATTCATATTATTTACCCATTTGGAGGGTGTGTCAAAACGATGCATCCTCTTTTAATATATATGGCAATTTTCATTAATTAGATAATTATACTTTATGCAGCTTTATTTTCAGAGAATTGGCAAAATGAAGTTCTATAGAGGTATAGAAAGCCATAAATAGTCTTTGATGCGTCCGAAACAATTTTATTGGCGGTTTCCGGCTGTATGTTCTCTACCATTTTGCACATCTTCTTTATATTGAATGCCATGGCGAAGAAGGCAAAGTCCATAGTGACTTTATCTTTGCCGGCGTGTCTGAAG
>JAKVKZ010000052.1 GCA_022484565.1 Muribaculaceae bacterium | reverse complement strand
ACCACTTGTGCCAATGCCTGTAATTGTTCTGTTTCCATTCCGCAAAGTAAATGCTTTTCCCGTTATTCCTATTAATTTTTCCCCACTAAATTTCTACTGAGCCAAAAAATGGCGATTTTTTATATTAAAGAGAAAAAGGAAAGCCTTTGACTAATCGTGCGTTATACGCTGATTGCCAAAGGCTTTTATGTGTGTCGGGGTACCAAGATTCGAACTTGGGACCCCCTGCTCCCAAAGCAGGTGCGCTAACCGGACTGCGCTACACCCCGAATGCATCTCATTTCTGAATTGCGGTGCAAAGATACGCCTTATTTTTGAAACGGCAAATGTTTTTTGAAAAAAATCCCTTAAAAAGATTTCGGCAACTTGTTTTAGTGCGCAAAAAGTGTGAAAATTAGGCAGATTTGTATTATTTTTGTATGCCTCTAATGGCGCATTTTTGGCTTTTATGCCTTATATGCTTGTATAGCAAAGAAATAACGAAAAAATAGACATATATAGGTTATGTACAGAACAAAAACTTGCGGTGAACTCCGCATTGAGAATGTCGGCGAGGAAGTGACGCTGGCAGGATGGGTGCAGCGCACCCGAAAAATGGGCGGAATGACGTTCATCGACTTGCGCGACCGATATGGAATAACGCAAATAGTTTTCAATAATGAAATAGATGCCGGCCTTTGCGAACGGGCCAATCACCTTGGACGCGAATATGTGATTCAGGTTGTAGGCAAGGTGGCTGAGCGTTCAAACAAGAATGCCAATCTGCCGACCGGCGATATAGAAATCATAGCAGGCAAACTGAATGTGCTGAATAAGAGCGATGTGCCTCCGTTCACTATCGAGGACAACACCGACGGTGGCGACGACCTCCGCATGGAGTACCGTTATCTTGACCTTCGCCGCGCGTGTGTGCGCAAAAATCTTGAATTGCGCCACCGCATAGCTCAGGAAATACGCCGTTACCTTGACGACCGCGGTTTCCTTGAGGTTGAAACTCCGCTGCTCATCGGCTCAACGCCTGAAGGCGCCCGCGACTTCGTGGTACCTTCGCGCATGAATCCGGGCCAGTTCTACGCATTGCCTCAATCGCCGCAACTTTATAAGCAATTGCTGATGGTGGCCGGTTTCGACCGCTATTTCCAGATTGCCAAGTGCCTCCGCGATGAGGACCTCCGTGCTGACCGTCAGCCTGAATTCACACAGATTGACTGCGAAATGTCGTTTGTTGAGCAGGAGGACGTTCTGCAAATGTTTGAAGGATTGGTGAAGACAATCTTCAAAAATGTGCGTGGAGTGGATTTCAATTACGATTTCCCGCGCATCACTTGGGCTGATGCGATGAAATATTATGGAAGCGACAAGCCTGACATACGCTTCGGCATGAAATTCGTCGAGCTAAAGGACCTCACCGAGGGCAAAAACTTCGGCGTGTTCGATAACGCTGAATTTGTTGTGGCCATCAATGCCGAAGGCTGCGCCAATTACAGCCGCAAGCAGCTTGATGAACTCACCGAGCTTGTGAAGCGTCCGCAAGTTGGCGCAAAGGGACTCGTGTGGGTTAAATTCGAGGCCGACGGCTCAATAAAGAGCACCGTAGGCAAATTCTACAGTGACGATGACCTGCGCAAGTGGGGAGAACGCTGCAATGCAAAAGCCGGCGATATGCTGCTGATACTTGCCGGCAAGACTATGCCGACACGCAAGGCGATGAATGAACTGCGCCTTGCCATGGGCGAGCGTCTTGGCCTGCGCAAGAAGAACGACTACAAGCCAATTTGGGTTATCGACTTCCCGATGTTTGAATGGGATGAGGAAACTCAAAGATTCTATGCTATGCACCATCCGTTCACCAAGCCTAAGGATGAGGATATTCCAATTCTTAACAGTGACACAGGTGCTGTGCGCGCCAATGCCTACGACATGGTGATGAACGGTGTGGAACTTGGCGGTGGCAGCATACGTATACACGATCCTAAGTTGCAAGACAAGATGTTTGAACTTCTTGGCTTCACAGAGGAACGCGCCCAAGAGCAGTTTGGCTTCCTGATGAAGGCCTTCAAATTCGGCGCACCGCCTCATGCCGGCCTTGCTTTCGGTTTCGACCGTTTCGTGTCGATGGTTGCCGAACTCGACAGTATCCGCGACACTATCGCCTTCCCGAAGAACAATTCAGGACGCGACATGATGACCGGCGCTCCAGCCGAGCTTGACCCTTCGCAATTGGAGGAACTCTACATCAACGTGGATAAGGCCAGAATTGAAAAGGACAAAAAGTAGAAGTCCCCAGATTTGATAAATGAAGATTGACGATATAATAAGGGTGATTGAAGAGATTGCTCCACTCGACTTGCAGGAAGATTTTGACAATTCCGGCTTGCAGGTGGGCGACCGCAATGCGGAAGCCACTGGCGCACTGCTTTGCACCGACGTCACCGAGGCGGTTGTAGATGAGGCGATTGAAAAGGGCTTGAACCTTGTGATTTCGCATCATCCGCTTCTGTTCTTTGGCCTAAAGCACATCACCGGGCAGGATGCCCGCCAGCGCATTGTGGCCAAAGCATTGAAGCACGACATTGCCATTTATTCTTCCCACACTGCAATGGATAGCGCATGGGGTGGGGTATCGTTCAGGACTGCTGAGAAACTTGGCTTGACCAATATTGAGGTGCTGAGCCACCAGCAGGGAAAATTCGTAAAGATTGCCGTCTTTGTGCCCGATGCTGATGCCAATCGAGTGGCGCAGGCCATGTTCGATGCCGGTGCGGGGCATATTGGCGATTACGACAGTTGCTGCTACCGATTGAAAGGCGAGGGTACATTCCGCGCATTACCTGGAGCAAATCCCTACGTGGGCAAAATTGATGAGCTGCATGTCGAGCCTGAAACCCGCGTTGAGGTAATAGTAAAGGCATCGCTAAAATCGGCGGTGGTGCGTGCCATGCTTGCAGCGCATCCATACGAGGAGCCTGCCTTCGACATAGTTCCGCTTGCCAATTCCTCGCGCTATGCGGGGCTTGGAGTGATTGGCGAAATTAAGCCTCAAAATTGCATCGACTTTTTGAAACATATTAAGGAAGTGCTTCACCTTGGCGCTGTGCGCTACAGCGGCGATGCCGACAGAATGGTAAGCCGTGTCGCGCTTTGCGGCGGTGCGGGCTATGAATTCGTTGACGACGCAGTGGCTGGCGGTGCCGACCTGTATCTCACCGGCGACATGAAATATCACCAGATGATGGAGGCTTCCGAGAGGATTATAATTGCCGATTTCGGCCATTATGAAAGTGAACAATTCACAAAAGAGATTTTTTATGACGCAATTCAGAAAAAAATCCCTAACTTTGCAGCCTATTATGCTGAAAAAGAAAAAAATCCCATAAATTATTTATAAGCTATGGCTAATGATAAGACAAAACAAGAAAAAGAACTGACAGTTGAGGAGCGCCTCAAAACTCTCTATCATCTTCAGACTTTGCTGACCGAAGTTGACCGCATCAAGACTATTCGTGGCGAGCTTCCTCTTGAGGTTCAAGACCTTGAGGATGATATTGCCGGCTTTGAAACTCGAATTCAGAATCTCAAGGTTGAGCGCGATACCATAAAAAAGGACATCAGTGATTTGCAAAGGAAGATTATCGAGGATAACGCCCTTATCAACAAATATACTGAGCAGCAGAACAATGTCAGTAACAACCGTGAGTTCGATTTCCTTTCCAAAGAAATAGAATTCCAGAACCTTGACATTGAATCAGCAAACAAGAAAATCACCGATTTGACTGACCGCAGCACCGCTATCGGCAACAGCATCGATGAATCTTTGGCTACGATGGAGGACCGCAAGCATGTCCTTGCCGATAAGAAAGGCGAACTTGAGGAAATCGTTTCCGAAACCAAGCAGGACGAAGAGAAACTTCGTGAGCAGGCCAAGAAACTTGAGGCTAAGATTGAGCCGCGTTTGCTCACTGCCTTCAAGCGCATCCGCAAGAATGCCCGCAACGGTCTGGGCATCGTTTATGTGCAGCGTAACGCCTGTGGTGGTTGCTTCAACCGTATCCCGCCGCAACGTCAGCTTGAAATCAAGATGCACAAGAAGATTATCGTTTGCGAATATTGCGGACGCATCCTTATTGACCCTGAAATTGCAGGCGTCACCGATGCAGATGCTAAAAACAACGAATAAAGTTCTATTCTAACAGTACACAGAGCCGAGGTGACGCACAATCATCCGGCTCTTTTTTATTTATCGGGCCATGATAATAGGAAATATTAATGACACTGCCGAAGTTGAAAAGCTGCATCCGCTTTTCCGAAAGGCTTTCCAGTGGATTCGCGCCAATTACCGAAGCATACATGAAAGTGGAGTGAAGCAGGTGAAAATTGACGGCGAGCGGCTGTTTGCCAATGTTGATGTTGCCACTATGCGCACTGCCGAGGAGCAGATTTTTGAGCTGCACCGCCGATACATTGATATTCACATACCCGTTGACAAGACGGAAACGATAGGGTGGATGCCAGAGTATTTGCTGCGCAATGTGAAGGATGAATACGATGCCACCCTCGACCGCGCCTTCTTCACCGACCGCCCGTTGCAGTATTTCACCATTCAGCCCGGGGATTTCTGCATAATGTTTCCCCACGATGCCCACGCACCGATAATTGGCGAGGGCAAAATCAGGAAAATCTGCATGAAAATTCTTGTTGAGGGGAAATAAAGTAAATCAGATTGGAATAATTTGAAGTTGCGAATAATAGGTTAGAATGCGCGTCAAAATAAATGCATATATAACTTTTTGATTAGCAGTGTATTCGGCTATTTTATCACATTTTTAGGCCTTTTTTTAGGCCTCATATCACATTTTCGCAAACTTTTTAGGCTATAAAATCACATTTTCGGGCATATTTTGGGGGCTTATATCACATTTTCCCTAAAATGGCCTTTTCACTCATTGATTCACCCCAATCCACCATTTTCATAATTAGAGGGACAACAGTTTCTCCTGTTTTGGTGAGTTTGTATTCCACCTTAGGCGGAACCACAGGATATACCTTGCGCTCTATGATGCCATCGTGCTCCAGTTCTCGGGCTACTTGTGTGAACATCTTGTTGGAAATGCCTATCAGCGACCTTTGCAGTTCCGATGAACGCATCGCTCCATCCTTGAGATGATATATCATCATAGTTTTCCATTTGCCGCCTATTACTTCCATTGCGAGTTCCAACGTACAATAATATTCGTGTCCATGAAAAAAATATTTTGATTTATCTTCCTTATTTTCCATATTTTACACTTTTTGGTAACTATATAACATTATGGTAAGTACTTGCAAAGATATACAATACATCATAATTTTGCAACATTATTAATGGATAAATAATAAAATTTTATGAGAGTATTATTGGTCAACGGCAGTCCCCACAAGAATGGTTGCACATTCACTGCAATCAGTGAGGTTGGTAAAAGTTTGAATGATTCCGATATCGACACTGATGTCTTCTGGATTGGCAACAAGCCGATAGGCGGCTGCATCAACTGCCATTCGTGCGTGACGAAGCATAAATGTGTGTTTGATGATAAAGTCAATGAATTTCTGGAGACGGCAAAGGATTACGACGGATTCATCTTTGGCTCTCCTGTGCATTGGGCTGCGGCAGGTGGTGCAATCACATCGTTTCTCGACCGTGTGTTTTATGCTGACCTTTGTGGCGGGCTTGACACTTTCAGGCTGAAACCGGCTGCTGCAGTAGTGAATGCCCGTCGAGCAGGGACTACAGCCACATGGGACCAACTCAACAAATATTTCGGGTTGATGCAGATGCCAATCATTTCTTCACGATATTGGAACATGACTCATGGCTTCACACCTGATGAGGTACGTCAGGACTTGGAAGGAATGCAGGTGATGCGAGTGCTTGGCAAGAACATGGCGTTCTTTTTGAAATGCAAGAAGATGGCGATGGATGCCGGTTTGCAGATGCCTGAACAGGAAGAGTTCATCTATACGAATTATATAAGATAATACGATTGTGAGGTACATGAGATATGAAATCAAATCGCGTTCAGGCATTCAGTGATGGAATATTCACTATTCTAATCACCATTCTTGTACTGGAATTCCGATTACCGGATTATAAGGCTGGCAATCTTGCCTCGGCTGTTCTGGCACAATGGCCTATTCTATTTGCTTATGTTTTGACTTTTACTTATATAGGCATATTATGGTTGTTCCACCATGACCTTTTTGGACACATTGAAAAGACGAATGCGAAACTGAATATCATCAATTTGTTCTCCATTTTCTTGACTACACTGCTTAACTACTCCATGTCGTTGCTTGCTGACAGCATAGTATCGAAAAACGAAGTGGATATGCGCTTTTCGTTCACGATTTATTCAGGAGTGGCCATGAGCATTTCCGCATCATATTTTCTGCTGTACTCTTATCTTGAAAAGAACAGGACTTTACTGTCAGACAAGAATTACGCCGCTTATTTTATGTCGATTCGTCGTTTTCCTGTAATAAGCATGGCTATTTATGGTGTCGATTTTGTCGTATCAATGTTGTCTGTTCCTTTTGGACTGGCATTCCTGTTGCTCGGAATTGTTTTTCATGGATTCGCATATTGGAAAACGGCACGGAGAGAGTCGATTAAGTATTAACTGATATTTTATTGTTGCATTATTTTTAGATATTAAAAGAAAGGAATTATAATTATGATTTACACTGGACCAGTCTTCCGCCCACCATTTGAGGCGGACTCACTTCTGATTGAAGTAACTTCAGGCTGCAGCCATAATGCCTGCTCTTTTTGCACTATGTATAAAGGTGTGCAGTTCCGTATTGCGCCGATGAAACAAATCGAGCACGATATTCAGGAAGCAGGATATTACAGGTCTTCGGCTAAGCGCATATTTCTTACTGGTGCTGACCCGTTCGTGCTGAGCGCTGGTAAGCTGAAAGAAATTGCTGAAAAGATTAATGATGCTTTTCCAAAGGTAGAGACCATTGCCATGTATGCTTCGGTTAAGAATATTATTGGCAAGACGGATGATGAACTTAAGGAATTGCGTGCGTTAAAAGTAAATGAGTTGAACATAGGCATTGAGTCGGGCATGGACGAGGTGCTTCATCATCTGAACAAAGGCTTTACATTGGAGGAGGCACGCACTCAGCTGAAACGTCTGCGAATGGCTGGAATTGATTTTTCGCTTAATATAATTCTCGGTGCGGCAGGTTCGGAGAAATGGCGGGAGAATGCGATTGCTAATGCAGCCATACTTAATGAGCTACAGCCATATTTGATTTTCTTGGCCACATTGCATGTCGATGCGGGAAGTCCATTATTTGATGAGCTGAATTCCGGGAAATTCACAGAGAATACATTGGGCCAGAATTTAAGGGAAGAATTGGAGATGCTGAAGCGACTTGAGTTGGACAATACGGTTTTCTTCGGACTTCATACTTCTAATGTTATTCCGGTAAATGGTAATCTTCCGAAAGATAAGGATGCATTAATTGATTATTTGGAAAAGGGGTTGGCAAAAATCCCTGATAGAATTTTGAATTCAAAGCCTAATAAAGGCTATGAGGGGAGGGCAATTATCGAATGAAGCAGACATATCTGACGCTTCAAAACGGAGTAGAGATACCGCAGTTGGGCCTTGGAGTTTATGGAGCAAAAGAAGGGGCACAGACCGAACAGGCCGTCGCATGGGCACTCGAAGCCGGATATCGCCATTTTGACACTGCTGCTGCTTATGGCAATGAAAATAGTGTAGGCAGTGCATTGCGTAAAAGTGGAGTACCCAGAAATGAAGTGTTCCTTACAGGGAAAATATGGAACAGCCATATACGTGCAGGATTAACTTTACCGGCATTTTATCAGATATTGGAGAATCTTGGCACTGACTATCTGGATTTGTGTCTGCTTCATTGGCCTGTTGAAGGGAAGGAGAAAGCGTGGTCAGTTCTTGTTCAGCTTTATGAGCAGAAACTGGTACGTGCTATCGGAGTAAGCAATTTTCATGTTCATCATCTGAACGATTTGATTCAGGCAACAGGCGTGAAACCTATGCTTGACCAAATTGAATCCCATCCGCTAATGAATAATCAGACGTTGATTGACACTCTTGGTAGAAATGGTATTGCAGTAGGCGTTTGGAGTCCTCTCGGTGGGCCGAAAATGCCATTGCTTAGCCATCCAGCATTGAAGATCCTGTCGGAAAAGTATGGGCGTACTCCTGCTCAAATTGTTCTGCGGTGGGACATTCAGCGTAATGTAGTGGTAATCCCTAAATCGGTGCATCAGGACCGCATCGTTTCAAATAGCCAGATTTTCGATTTTGAACTGTCGGAAAAGGACATGGAAATGATTCAGTCACTTAACGTTGGATTTCGTGTTGGGCCTAATCCTGATAATTTTGATTTTTAATCTTGCTTTAATAATAAAGGTTTGCGCCACAATTGCCGCAAACCTTTTATTTCTATGCAAATGAATATTGTGATTTTATTCCGATTTGAATTTCAGAGCATTTCTTTGGGCTGATTCTATTCAGCGTGGGCATAGTGCCACTTTCTGCAATATTCGCTCGGAGTGCAGCCTTTTATTCGACGGAACATTCGATTAAAATGGGGTACATCGTTGAAACCGACATCATAACAAATATCAGAAATAGGGAAATCCTTACGGTTCAATAGCATATTAGCTGCCATGTCAATACGGAAACGGCACAAATATTCTGAAAAACGGCATCGTGTGACATCTTTAAAAAATGAACAGAAAGATGTCTCACTGATACATGCTACCTCAGCAACATCTTTCAGACGGATAGAATGTCGGTAGTTGTTGCTGATATAGCAGTACACCTTCTGAATGCGGCTGATTTTCTCCATTCGCATTTTAGAATTGCTGTCGGTTATTTCACTTATTTCTCTGTAACTTTCCATGAAAGTTATGCCATGCAATATTTCTACCAAGGTAATCAATCTTCCAAAATCGTCTTTCTTATCGACATCCATCAACAATGACTTCAGCTTTTCTGCGTCGGCTCCTGTGATTTCTATTCCTGATTTTAATTGGTGAAAGAATTCATCAATTAGCGACAATTCCTTGAATGTCCCTAATTTGATTATCAAATCGTCAGCAAACTGTAACGTGATGTTTTCTGTATATTCCTGTTTATCCTTGTCAAATATCCAGCAGTGGGGCATATTTGGGGGCAATAAAATCAGTTCCTGCTCATGGGCGGATTCAAGTTTATCACCAATAATATGGTGCCCCCTGCCTTTAATAATCCATGACAGTTCCCACTCATTGTGCCGGTGAAGCGGCATGGCATCATCAATGCCCACCTTGTAATGGAAACATTTGAAAGAACTGTTACCAGTGAGCATTACTTGCTCAATATTTATCTTTTTAAGATTAATCATATCGTGATAAACATTTATTTGCCAAAGATACGACAAATTCACGCTAAAATAATGCAATAGGAATGAATTCGATATGATTAATTTTGCATCTGAACAAATTCCATAAATATGAAAAAGATTATCGCTGCATCATTTATCTTTTGTTTGTGCGCTACTTCATTAATTGCGCAAAATTGCAAGTACGTTAATGTTTTCATCGGGACAGACGGAACAGGACACACTTTTCCCGGTCCATCCTTACCATTCGGTATGATTCAACCCGGACCGGATTGTAAAGATTCAGATTGGAATTACACTTCGGGATACCAATATAAAGATTCTACTGTCATGGGATTTTCACAGACGCATCTTAGCGGTACAGGTATTGGTGAGCTGGGTGATATTCTGATGCTCCCCATTTCAGGAACTGAAGACCATCATGTTATAGATAAGAAGTCGGAATCAGCTTACCCCGGATATTATAAAGTTAGAAAGAAGGATGGAGTAGTGGTGGAACTGACGTGTACTGACAGAGTGGCCATGCACCGATACACTTATCCCTCATCGTCTGCATCTTTGTTGGTGGATTTTCAGCACGGTATCCGTTTTCAGACTGACAGCCTTGTATTGGATTCTGACGTTAAGATAGAAAATGATTCCACTATTTCAGGCTATTGTCACACAAAGAATTGGGTGGAACGCCGATATGCTTTCTGTGTCACCTTCAATCATTGCTTCAGCCACTACGAAATATTAAAACGTAGCCCAAAGGAAAATGCTCCAAAATATGTGTTTCAATTCTTATTAAGCGGCAACAGGCAACTGTTGGCCAAGATTGCCATTTCCACTACAAACGTGAAAGGCGCTAAACTTAACATGAAGAGTGAACTTCCGGGTTGGGATTTTGATGAAGTAAAAGAATGTGCCGAAAAAGCTTGGAACGACTATCTACAACGTGTTGACATTGATGCAGGCGAAAAAGACAAGACAATATTCTACACAAGCTTATATCATCTGCTGCTTCAACCGTCGAATATTGCGGATGTGGATGGAAAGTATCGTGGAGCCGACAATAAGATACATTATTCACCTACACATGAATATTATTCCACTTTTTCCAACTGGGACGTGTTTCGCGCTGCTTTCCTGCTTTTGCAGATATTGGCACCAGAAAAGATAAATGGCATGGTTAATTCCATGATAGAGCATTACAAGGCATCTGGAATATTGCCTATATGGACAGCTTGGGGACAAGATAATTACTGCATGATAGGCAATCATGCAATTCCTATGATTGCCTCGGCTTGGAAAAACGGTTTCAGGGGATTCAGCCCGAAAGAAGCATTGAAAGCCATGGTTGGCACATCTACACGTCCCCACATTCATTCGCAATGGGATGTAAGCGGGAAGTACGGCTATTATCCCTATGATATTGTAAAGGACGAATCGGTTTCGAAACTGCTCGAAAATTGCTATGATGACTGGTGCGTTGGCGATTTTGCATCTGAGATGAACGAGAAAAAGTTGGCTGATAAGTTCCTTAACCGTTCAAGATTGTATAAAAATATTTTTGACCCGTCCACACAACTGTTCAGAGGCAAAGACTCCAGTCAACATTGGCGTTCACCATTCAATCCGTTCAAAGCGACTTCCCCATTGAACAATCCTGGTGATTACACTGAAGCTAATGCCTGGCAATATTTTTGGACAACGTCGATGCATGACATTGACAGTGTAAAAGCTCTGCTTGGAGGTGAAAAAGCTTTCACTGAACATCTTGATAAGTTTTTCACGACCGAAACCGAAAGCCATGATAAATATTTGGGGCAGGAGGCGATGGTAGGTCAATATGCGCATGGTAACGAACCATGCCATCATATAGCATATCTTTACGCTTATTCGAGCAAGCCATGGCAAGGTCAAAGCTATATCCACAAAATCATTAAAAATTATTACAAATCCACTCCCGATGGGATGCTTGGCAATGACGACTGTGGCCAGATGTCGGCGTGGTACATATTTTCTTGCATGGGTTTCTATCCGGTCAACCCAGCCAGTGGCGATTTTGTGACTGGATCTCCGCAGTTCAAACGTATCACTCTGCATCTTTCATCGAACAAGACATTTGAAATTTCAGCAAATGGAATCGGTGAAAATAATTATTGCGCGGATAGGGCTACAATAAATGGAAATCCAATTGGCAAGACAATCAGATATAACGACATTATGAATGGCGGAAAATTAGAATTTTACATGAAAGAAGACCCTTCCAAGATGAACGATAAATACCAAGTTCTAAAAACGGGTGACATAAAACCTTCGGGATGGATAAGGACACAGATGCAAAACGATATGGATGGAGCTTTCGGACATCTTGACAAACTTGTGCCGACTTTGTTCGGCGAAGACATTTATGGCTCGGAGCGGCTTTCCAGAAAAAGCAAAGCCAAGCAACTTGGAAATAATAAAGATGGTGATGCAGAAGGCGATGAGCAATATAAATGGTGGAATTCAGAAACTCAATCCAACTGGCACGACGGGTACATCAGAAACGCATTCCTATTGAATGACTCCGCTTGCATGGAGGTAAGCAGAACATTAGTAAAGCGTATTCTCGCCACTCAGGACAGTGATGGGTATTTAGGAATCTACACACCTGAACTGCGTTACCATTTTGTCAAAGAAAACGGTGAATTATGGTCGAAAACCACTCTATGCAGAACTCTATTGGGATATTACGAGTGTACCGGTGATGAAAATGCACTCGATGCTGTGAGAAGATGTGCTGACAATGTCATGGGCAATTGGCCGATTAATGCCTCGCATCCGTTCTTTGCAGGCAACGAATACAATGGAGGGACGGCGCATGGACTTACTTTTACTGATGTTCTTGAAAAATTAGCATCGGTTACCGGCGAAAAGAAATATCTTGATTACGCATGTTTCCTCTACCGTGATTACTCTTCAAACTTTTCTTCGGAGAATGACGCTCAGATATCCAATGCCCTGAATCCCGATGCTCGTCTGCGATGTCATGGAGTACACACATACGAGCACATTAGGGCACTGCTCATATCGGCTGCACAGACTGGCGGAAAGTATGCCACAGCCTTGAATAATTATCTGCAAAAGGTGAAATTGACCACCACTGTTACAGGCGGTGCCATAGGCGACGAATGGATTGGTGGCAGAAATGCCGATGCCGCTAACACTGGCTATGAATATTGTTCATTGCAGGAATTAATGGATAGCTATATCCATCTGCTGCAATACAGCGGTTCTGCTGAAATGGCAGAACGGATTGAAAACATTTTCCTGAATGCCGCTCAAGGCGCACGACTTCCCCATAAGGCAGCCATCGCTTACCTAAAAACAGATAATTCTTACCAGATGCTGGGCACAAGAAACGGTGAAGTTGAGAAAGACCGCAATCAAACCCGATACAAATATTCGTCAGTACATCAGGATGTGGCAGTATGCTGTGTGCCTAATGCGGTGCGCATATTTCCATATTTTGTTCAAAGTGCATGGATGAAAGATTCGTTGGGCGACCTTACATTGCAGCAACTCACGCCAAGCACAGTGAACACACTCATCGATGGTAAAGCCGTGGAACTTTCATTGCACACTGATTACCCCGACAATCTGCTTTTAAGCATTGAAATCAAAAAGAATGAACTGTCGAAGCTCAAACTCAATGTAAGAAAGCCGTCGTGGGTTACTGGAATTGACGCATCCATTCCATACACTGAAAAAGATGGATATCTCACTTTCGTTATCGCTGACAATCAGAAAGAGGCTTTGAATATTTCATTCAAGACTATGCCTCGGGTTGTCACTGATGCCAATGGCTTACATTATTTCGCTTACGGGGCACAGCTTTTCGCTCTGCCTATTGCTGCGAAAGAAATCAAAGGTAAACAATATGCCGAAGGCGTTTATGACACGATGTACAAACCGCTGACTGAAATTCATTACAGTTATATCCCAGATACAAATCCTGAATTTGAAAATGGCTCATTGATGGTGTCGCTCAAAAATAATCGCACTTCCAAAACTGAGAGACTGCGATTGATTCCTATCTCACAGACGATACTCCGCCAGGCGGCTTTCTGATATGTATTCTATATGATTTCCCGCTTTTCACAGGCCTAATGAAATAAAGGTTTGCGCCACATTGCCGCAAACCTTTTATTTCTATGCAAATGAAGAGTGTGATTTTATTCCGATTTGAATTTCAGGGCATTTCTTTGGGCTGATTCTATGCGGCGATTACGCCAGCAATTGCGGCAGAGTGCCACATATTTGTCGTCGCCGCCTATTTCAACTTGATTTCCGTCGGTTACAATCATGCCGTCTTTGTCGATTCGGGCGTTGATTATAGTCTTTCGCCCGCAGGTGCAGGTGGATTTTATTTCGTCAATTGTGTCAGCAATTTCAAACAGCCGCCGTGAGCCTTCGAACAGATGCGATTGGAAATCGGTGCGCAATCCGTAGCAAATCACGTTGCTGCCGTAGTCGTCAACTATCCGTGCCAACTGGTCAACTTGCTGTGCCGAAAGGAATTGCGCCTCGTCAATCAGTATCCAGTCCTTAACGGCCAATGTTTCGTCAAACAGGTTTTTGGCAAGCTCATAAATGTCGGTATCGGGATAAATCCAGGTACATTCACGCTCAATTCCTATGCGCGAACGTATCACATTCTCTTTTTCCCGATTGTCGATGATTGGCTTCATGCAGAGGTACTGCATGCCGCGCTCTTCAAAATTATACGCTGTGGTGAGCAGCAATGCGGTCTTTGCTGACCCCATTGTGCCATAGCGGAAATATAGTTTGCCGACTCTGTCCATTTCTTAGATTCAGTTTATGCCCATCAATTTGATGTCAATGATTTTTACATACAAAAGTATGTAAAAAATATGGATTGCCATGAAAAAACTTATTAACAATCATGCCCGCTTATTTCAGATGCTGCTTGATTATGGGCGTCATGAAATCAGCAAGACGCTCAAATCCTAAATCAGTATAGTGTTCGCCGTCGATTGTCTGGTCGCCATCATTGCCCGTCATCCCGTCAGATGAAATGTAGAATATGTTTTTTTCGCCCTGCTTGGTGAGTTTGTTGAACACCGTACGGAGCACTGCGTTCTTTGCGTTTACCTGCTTCTTTATCTCACGGTTGAACCGCATGTAAGGAAATCTCGGATTTTCTATGAAAAGCACGTCAACGTCGGGGTGCTTGTCCCTAATTGTGCGGTAGAACGGCTCAAGGCGTTCATTCAATTGCTCAAGGCTGCAATTTGGCAGGCAGTCAATTATGAACAGGCCTGCGTCAACGTTTGCCATGACTTCAGCAATTTCAGGGTCCAGCTCAGCATTGCCGCTGAATCCGAGGTTCATCACCTCGCGGTTTAGCCGTCGCATAACAATGTTAGTCACTCCCATGCCCGGACGTGAGGCACATCCGCCCTGCAACAGGCTTGTTCCGTACCACACAATCGGTTTCTTTGTGGATGGCAAATCCACTTTCGGCGCTTCAATAGTTGCGGTGGAGTCAATTCCTATTTCAAGGGCCGTCTCGCCGTCGTAGAGCGACAGATAAAGCATATATTCACGCTCTTTCAAGTCCATATTGCGGATTATGACGCAATCGCTTGATGCCTGAATGCTTGGCCTTCCGCTGTTGACGAATGTCCATGTGCCGTCGTCCTGCAGGCAATATAGGTCAAGCCCTCTGATTCCTGTGGGTGACATGTGGTTCATGAAGCGGCACAGCCACACATCCCATTTGGCAGCTATAATTGTGGCGTTTGTCCTGAATCGCACAGCAAGTCCGGCGCTGTTCCTTCCTAAGTCCCAAAGGTCGCCGCGCGAGATGTTTTTAAGGGAATCAGGCAGCCGTCCGTAGCGTATTGTACTCGCTGTGGTGGCTTTGCCTATTAGCGGAAATTGGGCCGCATCCACATAGTGGAGTTCGGCCATTGCTGACGCGGTAACCATCAGAACGGCTATCGCTGATAAGATTCTTTTCATATTAATTGTTGCGCCGCGCCGTGCATAGACTTGCATGACGCGGTGCATATCAGTTGTTTTATTTCTATTGTTGTCAGTCCTTCTTAACTCCGAAGATTGAAGCGAGTATGCCTGTAACTATCGACAGCACCACGCTGAAAATCAATGCGCTTATGAATCCTTCTACATGAAACATGTCAGATGGCATAACCCATGAGCAGAGCATCACCATCAATGCGTTGATTACCAGCAGGAACAGACCTAAGGTGAGGACTGTTACAGGGAATGCTATCAGTTTGCAAATAGGGCGAACAAAAGTGTTGATTATTCCAAGCACTATTGCTGCCACCACAGCGCCACCAACGGTGGCTTGTACGTCGAAATATTGGCAATGATACTTGTTGCTTAAAAATGCCATTAGAAAAATGACAACTGCCGTTATCAGCAGACGAAGAAACCATTTCATTTTCTTTTCGTATTTGATGATTAAAAGTTATAACCGATTGAAAAATCCCATTCTTTGTTCTTCACGTTCGGATTCGTGTTGAAGTCGCTGTGCTTTTGTCCCACATTGCGGCATCCGGCACTGTAATGGATACCGAAGTAGTAGATTCTGTTGTAGGTGAAACCTGTACCCATTTTCAAGCCCCAGTCGAATTTTTTGTTTCCGACTATTTTCCCGTCACTGTCGCCGTAAAAGTCGTTGCTGTAGTTAGTGTACTCAATTTTTATTGCGGTGTTGTCAACGGTGTTCTTGTACGATTCAATTTTGTTGTGTCCGCCAAGTCCGAGTGAGATGTAAGGGCCGAAATCCACTTGCCAACGCACTTTTTCAGCCACATTGAACCTCAACGATGCCAGCATTGGTATCTGTAGGTTAGTGCTTCGTGTGCTTCCGAACATTTCCGATAACGCGCCGGTGGATTTGTCGGCTGCCGCCACTGAATATCTGTAGGCACGGTCCTGCAGAATGAATCCGGGCTGCAATGTGAAAAAGTTGGTGAGATTCAGGTCAACCACCACTCCTGCGTCGAATCCTGTCCGCCAGTCGGTCATGCCTTGCTTTATGTTGCTGAAGATTTCATCGAAGTTTACGCTTTGGTTGGCAGTGTTGATGCCGAGCCGTGCTCCGATTTCAATTTGCTTTTCCGGTTTTGATGCGTCGATGAAGTCTGCTGCTTTGGCAGGCATCATTGCTGCAATCGCCATTGTCGCTAATGCTATCTCTTTCAGTATTTTCATCGTAGTGCTTATTTAATTAGTTCATTTTTTTGGCCACATTTCCGTCACTGCTTTCAATGCGGCTTTTTGTTTATGTTTGTAAAAGTACAATTTTTTTCTCATTCGCAAATGTCCTTTATATCTTTTATCTTAGTCCATCCGTGCTTTTTTGGCCATTTTCCCGTTTTTCTTAATATTATTTCCGTTTTTTTCCGCTATTTCACTCTAAATTTATACCTTTGCCCTCGGTTTCTTACCAAAACCTTTTGCTGTGAACGCTGAAATTCGTAAACATATAATGGGTGATGCCAAGGATTATGTAGTAATTTTCTTTGGACTTTTCCTCTATGCTTTCGGCTTTTCCGCATTCATCGTGCAGGAAAAGCTCGTAATGGGCGGCCTCACCGGTTTCTGCTCACTTTTCTATTACAAATTCGGCATTCCTGTGGCTGTGATGAACTACACGCTTAACGTAATCATGCTATGCTGCGCCTACAAGGTGGTTGGCAAAACTTTCGTTATCCGCACGGTTGTGGGCGCTACTGTCCTCAACCTCATGCTTGCCATTCTCCAGCCCTGTTTCAGCGCGCCTCTTGTTCATCAGCAGACTTTTATGAACGTCATCATCGGCTCAATCCTGTGCGGCATAGGCATAGGGCTTGTATTTGTCCACAACGGCAGCTCCGGCGGCACCGACATCATTGCCGCAATGGCTTCAAAAAAGACCAACGTCACAGTAGGGCGTATGTTCCTCTACATGGACTTCTGCATCATTTCCTCGTCGTATCTGCTGTTCCACGATATTAATAAGGTGGTGTATGGCTTCGTGATTCTCGTGATTATGTCGTTCGTCACCGACCTTGTCATCAATTCCAACCGCCAGGCTGTGCAGTTCATCATCTTCTCCAAAAAGTGGGAGGATATTGCCAATGCCGTGAATAATGAGGCGGGGCGTGGCTGCACATTGCTCCACGGCACGGGCTGGTACACCAAGCGCGACGTGAAGATGCTCATGGTGATGTGCCGTAAAATTGAGGCAGTCACCATTTTCCGTATTGTCAAGACCATCGACCGCGATGCGCTTATCGTTCAGTCGAACGTCAACGGCGTGTATGGCAATGGCTTCGATGAGGTTAAGGTGAAGCTCAGCAAGCACAAAGCTCTTCACAAGGACGATATTGCCACTGTCCACGAGGACGATGAGCATAATCCTGCCGACGACCTTAATCTAAAAGGCGAGGACGAATAGCCTTTCCCCTCGGTAATTCAAAAAATATTTCCGTAATTCGTTTTATTTAAATTTGGTGGGCAAAAGTTTTGCACACTATGCTCCTATCTTTGCAGTGTAATTAAAAAGAAAGGAGTTTATCATGTTGAATCAAAGCAAAACTTTTAAGCCTACCGACCGCATATTCGCCACGCTCACTTCCGGTGGCAGAACTGTAGTAAATATCTATAAGGATAATTTCCGCAGCTTGGGCGACGTAATCGGTCTGATTTATTCACTTGCAAGTTCTCACATTGGCCCGTCGCGGCTCAATGTCCGCAATCAGTCGCAGGGTTGGAGCATCGACATGCCATTGCTGTTCAATTCCCGGTCGGTTGCCGGACGTGCATTGCCTCGTCCAGTCAATTCTCTTCATGGCGTTCAGTCGCGCCTTCCGTGGTAGTCGGTTTGCCCGTTTTACGCGCCCGATTATGCACATCGGGTGGCATTTTGTATGAAAAAGTATTAAAAATATGCTTCTCGTTGGGTGGATAAGCGTTTTTTGAGTAATTTTACACGATTAAAACCACAGGTGTCGCTATGCCGGTTTTTTCCCTTAGGAAATCCACGTCATGGCGGCTTCTAAAAGCCAAAATGTTAGTAAATTACGTAAGTTGAACTATCACGATTAAATAAAAACGATTATGGTTTATTCACAGGAAGTACAGAACATGTGCTGTGTAAAAAAGGGTGCTAACCATCCTTCTGCTCCTATACCAGAGGAGGGAAAATGGGTTAGATCTAAAGAGATAAAGGATATTTCCGGCTTCACTCATGGTATTGGCTGGTGCGCTCCTCAGCAGGGTGCCTGCAAGCTTACCCTGAACATCAAGGAGGGAATTATCCAAGAAGCTCTTGTTGAGACAATCGGTTGCTCTGGCATGACTCATTCAGCAGCTATGGCTTCTGAAATTCTCCCGGGCAAAACCATTCTTGAGGCTCTCAACACTGACCTCGTTTGCGATGCCATCAACACTGCAATGCGTGAGCTTTTCCTTCAGATTGCTTACGGTCGCAGCCAGTCCGCTTTCTCAGAGGGCGGTCTTGTTGTCGGTGCTTCACTCGACGACCTTGGCAAAGGCCTTCGCAGTCAGGTAGGCACCATGTTCGGCACTCTCGCCAAAGGTACCCGCTATCTTGAGATGGCTGAAGGTTACGTTACCCGCATGGCCCTCGACGAGGACAATGAGGTTATCGGCTATGAGTTCATCAATCTTGGTCGCTTCACCGACATGCTCAAGAAGGGCACTCCGGCACAGGAGGCTCTCGACAAGGCCAAAGGCCATTATGGACGTTTTGAGGAGGCAGCTAAATATATTGACCCACGTAAAGAATAGGAGGACATCATCATGATTAGAAAAGTGCAATTTGAAAGTTCCGACCGTCGCATCAAGCAGGTTATCGCTGCTCTCAATGCCGTCGGCATCAAAGATATTGAAGAAGCTAACGCCATCTGCGACAAATATGGCGTTGACCCTTACAAGACTTGTGAGGACACTCAGCCTATCTGCTTTGAAAATGCTAAGTGGGCTTATGTGGTTGGCGCTGCCATCGCTCTCAAGAAAGGCTGCAAAAAGGCTGATGAGGCTGCCGAGGCTATCGGTTTAGGTCTTCAGTCGTTCTGCATCCCTGGTTCTGTAGCCGACGACCGCAAGGTCGGTGTTGGCCACGGCAATCTCGCCGCACGTCTGCTCCGTGAGGAGACACAGTGCTTCGCATTCCTCGCAGGCCACGAGTCATTCGCTGCCGCTGAAGGTGCAATCAAAATCGCCTCTAAGGCCGATTTCGTCCGCAAACAGCCGCTCCGCGTCATCCTTAACGGTCTTGGCAAGGACGCTGCGCAGATTATCTCCCGCATCAACGGCTTCACTTATGTCCTCACCGATTTCGATTACTACACAGGCAAACTCACTGTAGTCAGCGAGACTCCTTATTCCAAAGGCCCGCGTGCCAAGGTTAAGTGCTATGGCGCCAACGATGTACGCGAAGGCGTAGCCATCATGTGGCATGAGAATGTTGACGTTTCCATCACAGGTAACTCAACCAACCCTACACGTTTCCAGCACCCAGTTGCAGGCACCTACAAAAAGGAGCGCAACGAGGCTGGCAAGCCTTATTTCTCGGTGGCTTCAGGTGGCGGCACAGGCCGTACGCTGCACCCCGACAACATGGCTGCCGGTCCTGCTTCTTATGGCATGACCGACACTATGGGCCGTATGCACAGCGACGCTCAGTTTGCAGGCAGTTCTTCAGTTCCTGCTCACGTTGAGATGATGGGCTTCCTCGGTATGGGCAACAACCCAATGGTTGGTTGCACAGTTGCCGTTGCAGTCGATGTCGCTACAGCTCTTTCGAAGTAATCAATAATTACTGATACGTTTCAGAAGCTCCTGCTTCCTATTTTGGGTGGCAGGAGCTTTTTTCACGCAATTTGTGGAATCAGGAATAATTATTACTTTTGTACCGTCCATTCGGCGCTGTGCCGATGGGCCTTTAAGATAAATATAGTCATGAAGAAGAATATCGTTATTTCCATTTTGCTGCTTTTCTGTGTGGCATTTGTGGCTCAGCAAGTCGATGCAGAAAGCAAGATTGCCCGTAGAATCAGCCAGAAGGCCCATGCTTCCCAGTCAGCTTCATCCGTCTCCGACGATGAGGCAATCGACCTTGGCCTAAGCGTGAAGTGGGCAAGTCATAATTTTGGCACTTCATTATCTCAAAGCACAGGAGGTTATTACAGTTGGGGCGAAATGGTAGCAAAGTCCGATTTCTCCGCAGGTGAATATAAATATACGGAATCTTCCAGCAGCTGCACCGACATCGGCAGTGACATCAGTGGCACTCGTTACGACATTGTCCGCGCCACGTGGGGTGGTGCTTGGCGTATGCCCACCATTGCCGAATTTCAGGAACTTGTGGATAAATGCACTTGGAAATGGATTACTTTCAAAGGCGTTGAAGGCATGAAAGTGGTAGGGCCTAACGGCAACAGCATTTTCCTGCCGTTTGCCGGTTATCGTGAAGGCACTGATTTGCGCGATGGCGGAGCCTATGGCTACTATTGGAGCGGCACGCTTGACAGTAAAACGAGTGTTGCTGCCCATCGTTTGCAAATCTGCATCTATGGCAATTATTCCTGCGATGAGTCCTCAAGCCGTTATCAGGGCTTTTCCATTCGCCCCGTGAAATAATCAGCTGCTTTTTCCAATCCATATTTGCACTTGGACGGATTTCATGTATCCGCTCACACGCATCATGTGCGCTTAATCCCATGAATTGCCTCGCGATTTTCAATTAGGCGACTATGGTCAATTCCCAAGTTTGCATCAATAAGCGAGCTTTTTATGGCAATTTTTCTGTTTTTATCCAAGTTCTTCATTTTTTTTGCTAAATTTTTTATTATTTTCTTGTTTTTTATAAAATCATTCCATATATTTGTAATGTTCATTTGCTCACTATGTTGGCTTTGGTGGGCAGACATGGCGTTTTTTAGAGTACTTTACCTAACATTATTTTTGAATTCAAGTTTGACCATTCTTTGAAATACTTGGAATATACGGCAGTGGGGTATTCGCGGTGATTGGTTATATTCAATTGCAATGTGCCGAATACATCGACAATTACAGCATCGTCAAGCATTTCATTGTTATGCAAATATATTTATCATCCCAATTTTTTAAACCTTAACAGGAATGAAACGAAAAATCTTATTTTTAGCCCTGCTGCTCTTAGGAGCGGCAATGGCGGTGCAGGCGCAGGAATTCACTACGCTTGTGGTTCTGATGAAAGATGGCAGCACCACTAAGGTTCAACTTAGTGAGGAGCCAAAGGCGACATTCAGCGGCAGCAATCTGAATATTGCCACTACTTCCACCACGTTGCAGTTCGACCGCACCAAAGTGCAGCGGTTCAGCTATGTTAACGAAGGCGGTGTAAAAGGAGTGAAGGCGGATGCCAAATCCACCTTTACAAAGAAAGGTGACCTGCTTATTTTTCAAGGTCTGAAAAGCGGCAGCAAAGTCAGCATCTATGGTATCGACGGCAGGCTGATGAAAGAAGCCTCAGCCAG
>JAKVKZ010000051.1 GCA_022484565.1 Muribaculaceae bacterium | reverse complement strand
TTACAAGATCTTTGGTCCGGGCAATCGTTTCGTTATGGAAGCCAAATTGCAGGTTGGCCAGCGCGATGTCGCCATCGACATGCCTGCTGGTCCTTCCGAAGTCATGATTATCGCCGATGGCACTGCCAATCGCGAGTTTGTTGCCAGCGATTTTCTTTCTCAGGCTGAACATGGTCCCGACAGCCAGTCAACTCTCCTCACCACCGACCGCATTCTGGCCAGTGAGCTTCCTGCCGTCATCGGCAGCCTCACCGACCGCCTTCCACGCAAGGATTTGATTGAAAAATCCCTTGTCCACAGCCACATCATTCTTTTCCATGACGATTCGGAAATGATTGATTTCGCCAATGGATATGCGCCTGAGCACCTCATAATCAATCACAGCAACGCCCAGTGGTTTGTTGACCGCATCGAAAATGCAGGTTCTGTTTTCGTCGGTCCGTACTCTCCCGAAAGTGCCGGCGACTATGCTTCAGGCACCAATCACACCCTGCCCACAAGCGGCTATGCCACTGCCTACAGCGGCGTGAATCTCGATAGTTTCATCAAAAAGATTACTTTCCAGCACATCTCTCCTCAGGGACTTTCAAATATTGGCGAAACCATCCGCACCCTTGCCGAAAACGAGTCACTTCAGGCTCACCGGCTTGCTGTCACTGTTCGCCTTGATGTAATCAACAACGTCAAAAAATCCACTTTATAATGAATCTTCACGACTTGGTCCGCCCAAACATCTGGAATCTCACTCCTTACAGCTGTGCCCGCAGTGAGTTCAGCGGTAAGGCTTCTGTCTTCCTCGATGCCAACGAGAATCCTTTCAACTCGCCTTACAACCGCTATCCCGACCCTCTTCAGGTTGAACTGAAACGCCTGATTTCTGCCGAACGTTTTATTTCTGCCGACCAGATTTTCCTCGGTGTTGGCAGCGATGAGTGCATCGACTTGGCTTATCGCGTTTTCTGCGAGCCGGGCGTTGACAATGCCGTCGCCATGTCGCCGAGCTATGGCATGTATCAGGTTTGTGCCGATGTCAATAATATCGGGTATCGCGAAGTTCCGCTGACCGACGATTTCCAGCTCGATGTGAAAGCCATGTTCGCAGCCGTCGATTCTCACACCAAGTTAATGTGGCTCTGCTCTCCCAATAATCCCACAGGTAATGCCATCGACATTGGCGTTATTCGCGACGTTTGCCAGCGTTTCCATGGCATTGTAATTGTTGATGAGGCTTATGGCGATTTCTCTTCTAAGGGTACAATGCTTCGCTATCTCGACCAATATCCCAATCTCGTCGTCCTTCAGACGATGTCGAAGGCTTGGGGCAGCGCTTCCGTGCGTCTGGGCATGGCTTTTGCCTCGCCCGAAATCATTGCTATCTACAACAAGGTGAAATATCCTTATAATATCAGCCTGCTCACTCAGCAGTATGCCATCAATGCCATGCGCCACAGCGAGGATGTCCGCCGTTGGGTGGACACTATTCTTTCCAACATGAAGGTGCTCGTAAATGACTTGCAGTCGTTGCCTTGCGTCCGTCACATCTATCCGAGCGATGCCAATTTCGTGCTTGTCCGTGTCGAAGATGCCGATGCTCTCTACGATTTTCTGCTGGCTCGCGGCATCATTGTCCGCAACCGCAATCGTGTGCGCAAATGCCTCGGATGTCTGCGAATTACCGTGGGCACTGCCGATGAAAATAATGAACTAATTAATGCACTGTCTGAATATGGAGCCAAATAGTAAGCCACGCGCCCTTTTCATCGACCGCGACGGCACGCTCGTCGTTGAGCCGCCGATTGATTTGCAGCTCGATTCTTTCGAAAAGCTGGAATTTATCCCGCGTGTTTTCCGAAACATGAATTTCATTGCCTCTCACCTCGATTATGAACTTGTAATGGTGACTAATCAGGACGGACTTGGCACTCCGTCGTTCCCCAGCGAGACTTTCTGGCCAGTCCACAGCCTTATCCTTAAAACTTTTGAGGGTGAGGGCGTGGTTTTCAACGATATTGTCATCGACGACACTTTTGAGGCCGACGGCAAGCCCACACGCAAGCCCGGCACTGCCCTTCTCGGCAAATACACTGGCGGCGATTACGACCTTGCCGGCTCTTTCGTCATTGGCGACCGTCTAACCGATGTCCGCCTTGCCAAAAATCTCGGTTGCAAAGCCATTTTCTTCACTGATTTTGCCAAAGGTTCAAAGGAGGTTGCCGATGCCGCGCTTCAGGATTCTGTGGCTCTCATCACCGATGATTGGGACCGCATCAGCGATTTTCTGCGTGGTGGCAGCCGTGTGGCTCATGTTGTCCGCGACACTAACGAGACTAAAATCGACATCACGCTTGACCTCGACGGTCATGGCATCTGCGATATTTCCACCGGTCTTGGCTTTTTCGATCACATGCTATCCCAGATTGGCCGTCATTCCGGCATCGACTTGGCAATTAAGGTTGTCGGCGACCTTTACGTCGATGAGCATCACACCATCGAGGACACCGCCATTGCTCTCGGCGATGCCATCCGCATTGCACTTGGCGACAAGCGCGGCATTGAGCGTTATGGCTTTGTTCTTCCTATGGACGATTGCCAATGCACAGTCGCTCTCGATTTCGGAGGCCGTAGCTGGCTCGTTTGGGATGCCGAATTCAAGCGTGAGAAAATCGGCGAGATGCCCACCGAAATGTTCCTGCATTTCTTCAAGAGTCTTAGCGACAGTGCCCGCATGAATCTCTATATCAGTGCCCGGGGCACTAACGAGCATCACAAGATTGAAGGCATTTTCAAGGCTCTTGCCCGTGCCCTTAAATGTGCTGTCCGCCGTGATGTGTTCACCTATCAGTTGCCCAGCACCAAAGGCCTGCTTTAATTTTATCGTATGCACAAACCACAAAATTACAAATTTAGCGTAAATGCATGGAGGGAATCCCAATTGCTTTGCATTTCCTCAAGTTCCGACTTCTATTACTCAAAATTGATGAAGCGACTTTACGACACATTAAAAGTTGCTCCAATTTGCGAACCGGTCAAGGATGATTTAGTTGAAATCAGTTGGATATTGGCTCATTATTTTGAGGATGTAGTTTCCGGTTTTGGCTTATGGCGAGCTTTCACGAACCTTCATAAGCAGTATTATGGACGTTTCCTTCCTTTCTTCGACGTGGACGAAAGTGATTACTATCAGGACGAGATGAATTTTGCCGACATTCAGCTGATAATATGGATGGTTATAATGGTGGAAGATGCTATTAACGAAGGAAAATTTCTTAATCCCGAGAACGTCCCGATAAAACGGATTGCAGAAATAGCATATAATCTGCTTGATGAAGAATTTGAAAAGGCTCCTATCAACACATCTATACCCTTATTATTAAAAGAAGAGAAATTGTATGATAATTTCTTTTCCATGCGTGAAGTGTGCCAGTGGATTTGCATTGACTCCTATCTGTGCTCAATGTTCACCAAAACGGTGTCGGATAATATTGATGATGAAATGTCTGAGATTTTCGGCAGTATCTGCGTGGAGCCAGATGAAAATATGAGGGAATATGTGATAGCCACAAAGTATGCTTTCGACGTAAAGACTGGCCCTTTGTGCATCTATCCTCAACAATGGTTGGCCCAAATTCTGCTGCAATATGGCATGACTGACATAAGCATTGATGTCGGTAGCATTGTGTCTAAGCCATTCGCTTTTTATGATGTGAAGCGTATCAATGATGATGAAATGATTTGGACTGATTATCATGATGTGGAATATCGACTGAAAGATAAAGATTTCAGCGAATCATGTCAACATAAAGCAAAATATTCCACTGCATTCTCACCTATTGCCCGATATAGGGGTCAGTGGCAACCTAATGGCGTATCTTCTTGGTACACCAAAAAGATGTTCACTGATTCAAAAAAGAAGTTCCTGTCTCAAGAACTTGGCGACAAGAACTTTGCAGAATTGATCGAAAAGAAATATTCCGGCCGAAAACTGATTTATTTCAGGAATGGTAAGGAATGGTCCAAATTCATGACTGACCTTACAGATTTGAAAACCGACAAGATTAAAGGCGATTTAAAACAGCATCTTCTGGATTCAAAAAACATCGCGATTTTTATTGACCCCACAGGCATTTCAATTGCACCTGATGTGGCTTCATTCATAAAGGACGATAGCAATCCATATTATAACTCTAAAGTGGCCAGTGGAGGTTTCTCCTATCTCATCAACGAAAACTGCACTTCTGAATTGGCTCATTACATCGTTGAAAACCACCTAATGCCTGAGTCTCGACTCTCTTCCAAGTTGGGCGAAGAGCATGGCCGACGGCTGCTTCAGGATAATCTCGATTTTATTGCTCGTTGTTTTCGCACTAACAATTATTGATTGATATGAAGCCTCTCCTCCTTTCCCTTCTCGTTTGTCTGGCGCTGGCATTTTCAGCGTCGGCTAAGCTGCATCAGTCAGTGGTGGTGATTCCTCATCCCACCTTCGAAAATCTCCACGATTGCATTGGCCAACCGCTTGGCACTCTTGGCAAGGTTGCCGGACTTCAGCCACGCAGCGTCACCGTTCAGGCCGACGACGGCACTGATATTCCTGCTGTGAAATATTATAAGGGCAGCAAAGTCGTGTTGCAGTTTGAGGGCACGCCTTCAGCCGACACTGTGAGCTGTGTCCGCATTCTTTCCTCTCGTCTCAAGCTTGGCCGCATCTTTATCGGACAGCATTTTTTTGCCGTCAGTTCAATGTTTTCCGAAACTGTTCCGCCATTTCCCGACGGTTCGCTTTATCTGATTCTTGCCGATTATCCCTTCGTCACTGTTGGCTTCGACATTTCTCATGTTCACGATTCCCGCATTTTCTATGGCGAAGTCCGTCTCGATGCCATTCCGCAGGGGCTGAAAGTTAACGAGGTCATTATAAAGTGACGTTATATTCCCCCATTTTTCATTTGGGGCTTTCAGTCACCGTTTGTCACCAAGGAAATCTGTCATGGCATTCTTCATGGCTCCATCTTTACGCTGAAAAATGTTTCAGCTATGTTTCAGTAAAAATAAAAAGCCCCGCAAAAGCTTTGTTATAAGCATTTTGCAGGACCTCTTTTGCTCTGTGCCTGAGATCGGACTCGAACCGACAAGGCTGTTACCCCACTGGTACCTGAAACCAGCGCGTCTACCAATTTCGCCACCCAGGCTTCTTTGCGGGTGCAAATTTATGAAATATATTTGATTTTTTCGTAGCTTTGCCAAAATATTTTTATCCTCGCCGTTTTTGGCAGGATTTTTGCTCTTTTTCTGTCTTTACAGTATTTACTTAATATATTTCGTTTTTTATGGAAACAATCACACCAGGCAAATACGTTGAATTGACGTATGAGGTTTTTGTTGTCGATGGCGATTCCCGCTCTTCGATGATGCAGTTTACTGACGAGAAGCCCGACCGCTTCGTCTTTGGCGTTGAGCAGGGTATGCTCCCCGAATTCTCCAAGCGTCTGCAGGGTCTCAAAAAAGGTGACTCTTTCGATTTCACCCTTACTCCTGATCAGGCTTTCGGTGAGCACGACGACAAATATGTCATGGAAATTGACAAATCCACCTTTTATGTCGATGGCGAGTTCGACGACAAGCAGGTCTTTGTAGGAAATGCCATCCAAATGATGACCGACGACGGCTACCGCGTTCAGGGAATCGTTCTTAATGTCGGCGACGATAAGGTCAGCATGGATTTCAATCATCCTCTCGCTGGCGAGACGGTCCAGTATGTTGGCTCCGTTAAATTAGTCCGCGACGCCACTGTCGAGGAAGTCAATCCTCCAAAACATGAATGTGGTTGCGGTTGCGACCATTGTGGAGGCGACCACGATGATTGTTGCGATGGCGATGGCTGTGGTGATGGCTGCGGCGAATGCCACAAATAAATTGATTTTGGTGTCCAAATCTGAACACATTCGGGCATCAAACTTTAATTCAGTTTAAATATTACGATAATATTTGTTAAACATGCTCCATAATTGCAATTGTAAGCAACTTTATTCTTACTTTTGCATAGTGTTTTTCATAGTATTAAATTAAGATTAAGGTTTCAACGGGCCTCGCAGTGATTGCGCAGCCCGTATTTTTTTGTCCTTTCGGCTCATCAGCAAAATTTTGGCTTATTGTCTTTCACTTCCTTTGGGTCAGATACACGCCCGAAAGTATCATCAGGCCGCCCACTATTGCCACCCATGTTATTTGTTCGCTCAGCACTATCGCTGCCGTCACGAACGTTGCAAGCGGATTCAGGTACAGATAATTTGTCACGCTCACCACTCCTATCTTGTCAATGGCGTAATTCCATGCCAGATAGCCCAGAAATGAGGCCACTATTCCAAGGTACACCACATTGCCCACCACAATTGGATTTGCAAGCGCCGCAAAGTGTATGCCACCGCCTTCTGCCGCTATCACCGGCAATATCGTGATTCCGCCGTAAAAGAATACCTTTCTCGTTATGAATGCCGATGTGTATTCATGTTGCTGCAATTTCTTCAGTATCAATCCGTACGTCACCCAAATGCTTGCTGCTGCTATGGTGAGTATGTCGCCCACAGGGCTGAGTTTCAGCACAAATTCACCGTTCAGCACCACGCAGGCCACGCCCACGAGTGCCACACCGGCCCCTATCAGCAGATTGCGCTTCAGCGGCTCGCTTTTATAGAAAAGGGATGTCACCACAGCCGTCAGTAGCGGTGTTATGCTGATTAATATCGACACATTGCTTGCTTGGGTGTATATCAGCGCCGTATTTTCCGCCAGAAAATACACCGACCCTCCGGCCATGCCGAGCAGCACCAGCAGCAGCTCATCTTTCCATGTCTTTGCGAACAGCCGTCGCATTGCCATCGGCAATATGCACACGTACGCCAACACAAACCGCATCAGCAGTATCTCCGCCGGTGTCAGTCCGTTGTTGATTAGCACCTTCGACGACACAAACGTCGTTCCCCACGCTATCGAGGTCACTATCGCTATTGCGTGAAACCATATTTTGCTTCGCTTCTCGTTCAATTTCTTTAATTTTGCTGCGAAGTTAATTATATTTATCCGATTTTTTGCTATCCTCCTCGCTCTCGCATCATTATGCTTTTCTCCTTTTTTTCACCGTTTTCCTTTCTTTTGCCGCCCCATCTTTCGCCCCTTTTCACCTTTTAATCCAATAAATCGAATTTTTTTAACCGATTTACTTTCAAATTCTATAAATATCTATTACTTTTGCAGGTCTGAAATTAATTTAAAATCAATCATAGTTATTATTTATAGAAATGGCTAACAATAAAGAAAAGGCAAAGGGCGCCCGCACTTCCATCGAGGAAATCAATGATTCCCTCACATCTTTGGAGTCCAAACTCGAAAACAATAAGAAAATTATCTATTGGGCTATCGGCATTATCGTCGTTATCGCTATCGTGGTGCTTGGTTATATCTACGGAATTCGCAATCCTAATATCGAAAAGGCTAAGGCTGAAATAGCCAAGGCTGATACTGACCTCGCTCTCGGCAACGAGCCGCAGGCCCTCAAGGAATATCAGGCTGTCGCTGATGGTTACAGCAACGAATTTTCTAATCGTGCCGCTCTCGAAGCTGCCGAAATCCTTTACAAGGACAAGAAGTACAACGATGCTATCAAGTATCTCGAATCTTATGAGCCTGATGGCGTTCTCGTCGGCCCTGCTTCTCAGTCACTTCTCGGCGACTGCTACGTCAATGTAAAGAACTACGACAAAGCTCTCAGCGCTTTCGACAAAGCCATTTCTCTTTCTAAGGATAACGTGCTTTACACTCCTGTTTTCATGATGAAGAAAGCCACTATCTATCGTGAGCAGAAAAATTACAAGGCTGAAGCCGACGTTTACCAAAAGATGAAAGATAAGTTCCCGCAGTTCGGTCAGGCTTATCAAATCGACATCGACAAATATCTTGAGCGTGCCAATGCTCAGGCCGGCAAGTAATCCGGTTTCCGATATAATCTCACAGAGGGTGCATCGCAAGTGCATCCTCTTTTTTTTGCGTGCTACACTCATCCAACAAATTTATTTTTACTGAATTAATTTGGAGTAATTTTCGCCATTCTTTAATTTTATTGTACCTTTATGGCTGAAATTGGTTATAAGCCTTTTGAACATTAATATTGAATAAACTCAAAGCAATAAAAAATGGTACCAACATTTGATAAGTTCTTATTTCCTGTCCTATCCACCCTTAAAGATGGACAAACGCACAATCTAAAGGAGTTAATTGATTCAATAACTAAAAACTTCAATTTTACAAAAGAAGATATTGAGGAGAAAGTTAGAAGTGGTATTGAAACTAAATTGCATAACCGCATTCAATGGGCTACTACATATCTTCATAAAGCAGGTTTAATAGATAAGCCATCAAGAGGCAACAATATTATCTCTCAAGAGGGTCTTAATGTTCTAAAGAGTGGAATAACTGAAATCACTCCTAAATACCTTAAAGAAAATTACCCCGCTTTTGCTGCTTTTGTTAAAGGCAATAATTCAAATTCAAAACCCGCCAAAGTTGATTCTATTGAGCCTGAAGAAGAAACGCCTACTGAAGCAATAGAAAAAAATTTCAATTTGATGAACAATGAATTGGCCGGAGAATTGCTAACTATGGTTAAAGCTCAAAGTCCTCAATTCTTTGAGACCTTAGTGGTTGACCTATTGGTTAAAATGGGATATGGAGGTTCACTTGAAGAAAACGCCACCGTTACTCAATTCAGCAAAGATGAAGGAATTGATGGAGTCATTAAAGAGGACAAACTTGGTCTCGACAAAATTTATGTGCAAGCTAAGCGGTGGAATGAAGGAATAATTGGAAGAAAAGAAATCCAAAGTTTTGTAGGTGCTCTTTCTGGTCAAGGAGCAAGTAAAGGGGTATTTATAACGACTTCCTCATTTTCGAAAGAGGCTCGAAATTTCAAACCTTCAAGCACAATAAAGATTGTCCTTATTGATGGCTTAGAGCTATGCAATTATATGATTGACTACAACATAGGAGTATCTGTAAAGAATACTTACGAAATAAAACGTATCGATTCCGATTATTTCAAAGTAGAATAATCTGTGTTTTATCTGCAAAATGATATTGTATTTTCCACAATGTCATACTTTTATTGCAGCTTTTTTAATCCTCAGTCTCAAGTAATTTTTTATCGTTAACTATGAAAAAGTTGTGCGCCACACTATTTTTTCATAGTTAACGATATGTTTTTAGTATATTTTCACTTAATTATTGTAAATCCATCCTCAATAAATTTTAAGTCAATAATTCATTCTTCTTCCTCACCGCTGCTCGTCAATCTCAAAATTTGTTGCAGTCTTTAATTTTCTCTTATTTTTATTATTTATATTGTGTGGGCTTAATTTTTGCACACTCTCGCATTATCTTTGCACCAAAATAGTTAATTCATTAATTTATTATTACACCATGAATACTAAAGATAATCAAATTTATTCTGCCACCATCAAGGTTCCAGCACCTATTGATGTCGATGTCAATTCCTTTATCAGCAAGCAAGTCCGCACTGCCACTGCTCTCATCGATGCCATCCCGTCGAAGGACACGCGTCTCAATCTTTGGAAAAACATGTGGTTCGAGGGCGAGCTTTGCTGCCTTTTTGCCGACACTAATCTCGGCAAATCTTTGCTTGCCGTCCAGATTGGAAATGAACTCGCCACCCGCTTCAGGCGCGACGTGCTGTATTTCGATTTCGAGCAGTCCGACCAGCAGTTTGCCATGCGTTACCGCGATGAACAAGGCGTTTTCAATTTCTCGCCTCATTTCTATCGCATTGATTTCCAGCAGCTGAAAGAGGATTATGAAATGGTCGATGTCATGCGATATGTCGAGGCTCTTATTGTCCGCCACAAATCGCCGTTCCTTATCATCGACAATATCACCGCACTTTGTGAAAATGCCTCTAATGCCCACTGCGTCACGGATTTCTTCGAAAATATAAAGCATCTTTGCCGCCATTACGACTTGTCCACTCTTGTCGTGGCGCATACCGCTGCCCACAGTCCTTACAAGCCTCTTTCCATCTCCGATGTCGCTTGTTCCCGCGTTTTCGGCAATTTCTGCGATTCGGCTTTTGCCATTGGCCATGCAGTCCACGCCCCTGGCTTGCTCTACATCAAGCATATCAAGTCCCGCCTCGCTCACATCCGTCTTAACTCCGACAACGTTATCCCGGCACGCATCCGCCGCATCGACCATGCTGTCCAGTTAGAGCTAAGTTCCACGCCTTCCTCCGAGGAGCGTCTGCTCGACCGCATGTCGCCCGAGCGTTACCACATTTACCAGTCGGCGTGCAATCTCATGGCTGAGGGCAATTCTCTGCGCGACATTGCCGAGGCTCTCGGCATTTCCAAGTCCTCTGTCCAGCGCATCATTCATCGTTACGATGTGTTCCGTTCAATAGAGGAGTCGGGCATTGCCTACGACAACCAGAAAGAGGAGCAGCGCCGCCAAAAGCCGGAAAAGCCTGCCGAAAAGCCTCAAAATCATCCTGCTCCTGCACCTGAACCCGCTGCTCCCTTCTCCGAGCCTGCTCCGGCGATTGACGAGGGGTCACTTGGCAATTCTTCCCGAAATGCCGACAATTCGCGCCAAGAAAAAATCGTTGAAAATCACGTTTCTTGCGAAAATCAGTCATCACAAGCCCCTGAATTAAAATCAGTTGCACAGCCTAATCCATCTCCCGAAGTGTCCCACCCTTCGGAACAGAATTGCCCGAATCAGCCACCCGTGCAGCACATGGATCCCACTGAAAAGAAGCTGAAAAAGATGCTTGCCAAGTCAAGTGTCGTGGATAATTCACGTCGCAGGCGGCGTCGGGCTTGAAGTTTTCTTCATTAGCCTGCCTTGCATTTGTCATTTTCGACTTATTCCATTATTTTTGCAGGTATAATTTTTGTCGATGAAATCTTTGAGGTATATCCGTATAGTTCTGTCCGTGGTGCTTGCCCTGATTGCCACTCTTCTTGTGGCGGTTTCTTTCGGTTGGGCTAAGCAATGGCTGGGTTGGATTGAGAACATCCAGCTCATGCAGGCTGCACTGTCCTTGTCGGTCGGCGTCTGCATCTTTTGGATTGCCCTCACCTTTGCTTTTGGCCGCGCCTATTGCTCATCTGTCTGTCCACTCGGCACTTTTCAGGACTTTTTCGCTTTTCTGAATAAGCGCATGTTCTGTCATGGCCACGGCAATTATCATTTCTCACGCGCCGAAAATCGTCTGCGTTATGTCATCCTCGGAGTGGTCGTTATTTGCGTCATTGCCTACCAATGGTTCATTCCATCGCTCACCGACCCGTTCTCCATTTTCAAGGGTTTCGTCTCCACTGCTGTCGGCAAGCCTCACACTGGCTTGATGGGCTGTGCAATTTCCATGCTCCTCGGCTTCGTGATTTCTGCCTTTACCTTTATCGCTGTTGCTATTCTCGCTTTCCGCAACGGTCGTACTTTCTGCAACACCATTTGCCCTGTCGGCACCACTTTAAGCCTCATGAGCCGTTACAGCGTCTTCCAGTTTGAAATCGACCCCGACCTCTGCATCAATTGCGGTAAATGTGAGCAGGAATGTAAGGCTTCATGTATCAATTCCATCGAGCATACTGTCGATATGAGCCGTTGCGTCGTTTGCCTCAACTGCACCTCGGTCTGTCCTAACAAGGCTATCCGTTACACTGCTTCACGCAAGCGGCTTTCCACTCCTTTGATGCGCCCTATCAACGATAAGGTTCCACAAGTCACTGCCAATTCTCCAGCCGATTTCAATTCTGCCTCCAAGCCTTGTTCTTCGCCTCACAAATGCTCTGATTAAAAATAATTCTTACTTCGTTTTTCAGCTGCCTTGCAATTTATTTGGGCAATGCGCCTGTTCTTACGAAAAAATCAGTAACTTTGCCTTTGCTGAGCTTTTGGTGTTTTCCATCTGTCTCTCGTTTAATCATTATTTTTCGCTTTTATGAAACAGTATCTCGACTTGCTCCAGCATGTCATGGACAATGGCGCCATCAAGGGCGACCGCACTGGCACTGGCACTAAAAGTGTCTTTGGCTATCAGATGCGGTTTAATCTTGCCGATGGCTTTCCGTTGCTGACTACCAAAAAATTGCATCTGAAATCTATCATTTACGAACTCCTCTGGTTTCTGCGTGGCGACACCAATGTGAAATATCTTCAGGAGCATGGAGTCAGCATTTGGAACGAATGGGCCGACCCCGATGGTGAACTTGGTCACATCTACGGCCACCAGTGGCGCTCTTGGGAGGGTTACGACGGCAAGGCTATCGACCAGATTAGCGAGGCTATTCACACCATCAAGACCGACCCCGATTCCCGCCGAATCATTGTCAGTGCATGGAATGTGGCCGACCTTCAGTCGATGAATCTTCCGCCTTGCCATGCCTTGTTCCAGTTTTATGTGGCGAATGGCACTTTAAGCCTTCAGCTCTATCAGCGCAGCGCCGACCTTTTCCTCGGTGTCCCTTTCAACATTGCCTCTTATGCGCTTCTCCTTATGATGGTGGCGCAGGTCACTGGCCTTAAGGCTGGCGAGTTCGTCCACACTCTCGGCGATGCCCACATCTATAGCAACCATTTCGATCAGGTGCGCGAGCAGCTTAGCCGCACTCCTCGTCCGCTTCCCGCCATGACCATCAATCCCGACGTGAAGAGCATTTTCGATTTCTCCTTCGAGGATTTTGAGCTTTCCGGCTACAATCCGTGGCCGCACATCAAGGCTCCTGTCGCTGTCTGATTTCTTGTTTGATTTTTATTGGCTTTTCTATGCAGACTTCCATTATAGTGGCGATTTCTGAAAATGGTGCCATCGGAGTAAAAGGCAATCTCCTTTGCCATCTTTCTGCTGACTTGAGGCATTTCAAGTCGCTCACGATAGGCCATCCCATAATTATGGGCCGGAAGACTTTCGATTCTTTGCCTAAGGGTGCTTTACCGGGCAGGCAGAACGTTGTGGTCACCCGCAACCCGTCATTCACTGCTCCCGATGTCACTGTCTGCCATTCCGTTGAGGAGGCTCTCGAGGTCACTGCTTCAGCTCCGCAGCGTTTCATAATTGGCGGTGCCCAGCTCTATGAAGCCGCTTTTCCGCTTATCGACACGCTGTATCTCACGCGTATTCATGCCGCTTTCCCCGATGCCGACACTTTCTTTCCCGAATTTAGCATGGATGATTGGGACGTGGTTTCACGCGAGGATTTCCCAGCCGATGAGCGCAATCCTTTCCCGTATTCTTTCCTTCATCTTCAGCGCAAGTAGCTTCAGCCTCACATCACGTGCAGCGGATATATACAGAAGCACACTATCAGCAGTATGGCGAAAATCAGCATGTTCCGTGCAGTTGCTCCGAGCAGTGGATTGAGTTCAGCTCCATCTCTGTTCAATAGTTTCACCCACGTCACGGTATGCATCACAAGGTATATCACTGGCACTGCTATCATCAGCCATTTCCCCTTTAACATCGCAAGCAGCCACACCGGCGACAGCATCGACACTGCCACATATCCGCTCACAAGATAGAGTGTGCCTATTACTTTCCGCCCAAAAAGCACCACTGTTGTGTGTTTCCCTGCGGCTTTGTCGTCTTCCACATCTCTGTAATTGTTAACCACGAGCACATTTGCCGCCATCATTCCTATGGTTATTGAAGCCAGCAACGTTGCTGGGTCAAATCGTCCTGCCTGCACATAGAATGTGAAGTTCACTGGGACAAGCCCGAAAAACAGGAACACTGCCACATCACCAAGTCCGTGGTACGACAGCGGATAAGGTCCGGCGCTGTAGGCTATCGCGAAAATGGCTATCGCCACTCCCACTGGCACCATCCACCAGCCTCCGTAGTATATCAGGCTGCAGCCCACGGCACAGGTTATCGCAAGCACGGCGTATGTCACATTTCTCAATGTGTTTGGCTTTATGTCGCCTTCCGTCACGCCTCGCCTTGGTCCTACTCGTCCTTTCTTGTCGCTGCCTCGCAGATAGTCATAATATTCGTTTGCAAGGTTCGACACTATCTGCGCCAGAACGGCAAACACAAAGCATATCACTGCCGGTTTCCATTCAAAGCATCCTTCCCATTTTGCGAATCCAGCGCCGGTCAGCACTCCAGCCACCGACACCGGCAACGTTCTCAGGCGTATTGCCTCTATCCAAATCCCAATCTTCTTCATTTTCATAAATAGTTGTGGCGGTAGCGGTTTCTTTTCCGCTCCGCCACGATTTTATCTTCTTTATTTGTCTTCTTTTTCTTTTGTTTCGGGGTCTATCAAGGCCTCTTCTTCTCTTATGCCGAAAGCTGTCATTATTGCTTTCCTTATCGACACCGCATCGCGCCCGTCTTCCTTCAGTATGTTCAGCACGGCTCTGATGTAGCCTTCTTTGCTGTTCATCCCGCAAAGTTGGGCGACGTTGCTGTCGGGCAGCATCGATTTCTCGTTGAACACCTTCAGCACTCCCGCATAGTCATTGCTGCGTTCATATTCGTGGAATCTGCGGCACAGTTCCTCGTACATTCCATGGGGGTTGATTTCCCTCACAAGGTCGGTCATGTGCTCCTCAAGGGCGTTGATGTTCTGGAATCTTTTGTCGATGCGCATTTCCACATTGCGTTTCACTCTGTGTCTCACATGCTCAAGTGCCTGTTGGCGGAGAGCCGAGCGGAACATGTTCAGCACTGCGCCCTTCACTTTCATGAACACTCTGTTCTCATCCTTGCGATAATGGCGGGCCACTGTCCTTATCACTCCCTCCAGCATCAGTATGTTCTCTATCTCTGCCACATTTGGAACGAATATTTTTTTGTCTCGGAGATATTGCACTTCCTCGTCTGTCCGCCTGTCGCGGTCAACTATTCCGTGGCTGTCGAGATGATGGAAATCCTTCAGTTCATTGAATGAGCGTGTCGCCTCTATCACCTTGTTGCAGCTTCCAAGCGGCTTCACTGTGTAGTCGGTGAAAATAAGCGGATATAGTTTCGAGTCTATGCTGTGCAGTTCGTCGCCTTCCACGAATAGAATTGGCTTGCGGCTGCCGAGCAGGTCAAAGTAAAGCTCATCGCTGAATGATTCGCCCGGATTCACCAAGTCATAGTCCCATGCCATCTGTTCTCCGTCGAAGTTCTTCACCCACACGCATTTGTTGTCGATTCTTGATGCGGCAAACTCTATATCGTGCGTATTGTAGATGAATGTGCAGTCTGGACGCATTTCCTCAACGGCGTTCCATAGTGCCTGCATTATCGAGTGGTGCAGGAATGTCTCTGGGTCGTCAACGAATATCACGGCTTCCGGCATGGCGTACAGCACTGCTCCTATGTAGTACAGCACGGTTTTTTCGCCGTCCGACAGTCTGAAGGAACTGTAAGTCTGGTCAGTGTCGATGCTTGTGAATATCAGTTTTCCGCCGTCGCGCAGTATCTTGTTCTTGGGGAACACTTCCTGCCATTTCTTCACCACATCGTCAAGTTTGGTCTTCGGCACACTGGCGCTTTTGTCGTCTTTCAGTATTATGTCAGCCTTGTATTCTATCAGGTCAATGAATTCGTCGTGCAGCAGCAGGAACATCAGTCGGTCGAACTCCGATGTAGCGGCGCTCTTCAGTATATGTCCGGTTGATGTCGCTTCCTCGAATAGCATGTCGATTGAGCCTTTCAGCTCGTTCTTCTCGTTTTCGGCGAAGATGGCCTTTAATGCCGATAGTTTATAGGCTTTGTCGCCGCACATTTGAAGTAGTTTGCGGCAAAAGCGGGTCTTGCCTGAGCCGTTGGCACCAATCACTGTGATTTGGTGGGCGTTTTCCAGAGTTATCGCCTCTGTTCCGCCTATTCGTTTTGGAAGCGTTATATCCATAGTTTCACATGATTTTATGACGTTTGTAAAATTACTCATTATTGTTGTATATTAAAAATCTAATGTGGGAAATCAGCCTACTTTAACGATAAATGGAATATATTTTTTGCGTAATGTGGGATTTTTTACTAAGTTTGCGTCTGTATAATAATTGAACTGACTATGTTTTCTGGAATTGTTGAGGAAGCGGCTACTGTTGTGGCCTTGAAGAACGATGGCGGTAATTTGCACATTACTTTGCGGTGCAGCTTCACTGACGAGCTGAAAATCGACCAGAGTGTTTCGCACAATGGCGTTTGTCTCACTGTTGTCCAGCTCCCAGGCGATGGCTCTTACACTGTCACTGCTGTGCAGGAAACTCTCCAGCGCAGCAATCTCGGCGAACTGAAAGTCGGCGATAAGGTGAATGTGGAGCGCAGCATGATTATGAACGGACGGCTCGACGGCCACATTGTCCAGGGCCACGTTGACCAGACTGCCCGTTGCACTGATGTCGTTGAATCCGACGGCAGTTGGCGTTACACTTTCCGTTATCAGGTCAACAAGGAGATGGCTCGCAAGGGTTATGTCACTGTCGAAAAGGGCAGCGTTGCTGTCAATGGTGTAAGCCTCACTGTCTGCAACTCTCAGCCCGACGGCTTTGAAGTGGCTATCATTCCGTTCACTCACGAGCACACTAATTTCCATCAGATTTCTCGGGGTTCCACTGTCAATATCGAGTTCGATATTATCGGCAAATATCTGAGCCGTCTTATGGAATTTGCAAAATGAAGAAAATTGGAATCATCTCCGACACTCATGGCCTTTGGGACGACCGTTACGCCAAGCATTTCATGGGATGCGACGAGATTTGGCATGCTGGCGACATCGGCAATGAAGATGTTATCGACCGTCTTGCTCAGGTTGCGCCTGTCATTCATGCGGTTTATGGCAATGTCGATGGCGGAATGTTGCGGAAGCGTTTTCACGAGGTGGATTGTTTCACCACTGAGGGTGTCAAGGTCTGGATGACTCACATAGGCGGCTATCCCGGGCGTTATGCCATGGGAGTGAAAGCGCAACTGATGCGCGAACAGCCTAAATTGTTCATCAGCGGGCATTCTCACATCCTTAAGGTGGTTAACGACCGTCAACTCGGACTTCTGCATATCAATCCGGGCGCTGCCGGTCGGCAAGGTTGGCAGACGGTGCGCACGCTTGTTCTGCTCACTCTCGATGCGGGCGACATTAAGGATTGCGAAGTGGTGGAGATGCGCGACAAGATGGAGCCTTACATTCGTTGAAGTTTTTTATATTATTCATATACAATCGATGAAAAAGAATTTATTTATCATACTTGCAGCCGTTATGGCTATCTTGGTGTCGGCCTGCGGAACCAATGAGAAGAATTACCGCGCTGCCTACGACAAGGCAAAGGCGCACCAGACTAAGGAAGAAGATATTGGTGATGAGTTTGTCAACAACGTTAAGCGCGAAGAGCATATCGCCACTGCTATCATAGGCAACGACACTGTTCGCCTCATTCACGAGCGTGTCAACATCGTTGACGGAAAGCCTCAGCAGGTTAAACTTTTCAATGTCATTATCGGCGAGTTCAAGCAGGTCTTCAATGCCCGCTCTTATCGCGACCGTCTGAAGGCGGAGGGCGACAGTGCCTATGTGCTTATGAGCATGAAGTCCCGTATGTATTACGTCGCTTCTGCCGGCTTCAATGCAAGCAATGAGGCTGCCGATTATGTCAACCACATCACCGACCATGTGAAAATCCTTATATCAACCGAACGCCCATGGATTCTCGCACGTCAATGAATCAGCAGCAGTTGCGTAGCCAGATGGCTTCAATTTGGGCTGAGGCCTTTGGCGATAATGCCGAGTTTATCGACTACTATTTCAATGTTTACGATAGCCCCGACACCCGTATCGTGCGGTGCGACGATGAGGGCGATGGCTCCGTCATTGCCGAGATGCACTTTTATCCTTTCCTCAACCGTACTGGCCACGGCGCTTACATCTATGGCGTCGCCACTTCTGCTAAATGGCGTCGGCATGGACTTGCTGAAAGCATGATTTGCGAATCTTTCAGCCGTATGCGCAATTGGGGTGCCACTTACGCCGTACTGATTGCCGAAAATGAGGATTTGAAAAGATGGTATGCTTCAATGGGCTTTGTCGAAATGGATGGCGTGATTTCTGTCCGTGGTGATTCCGATGGTTTTGATTTCGGTATGGAAAAGGTCAGTGAGAATGTCGGCCTTTACCGCATTGTTAATCCTTTTGGTTTCTTGAGCATTTATGCCGCTTATTATCCTGAGGCTGATTTCACGATTCGAATATCCGACCCTCTTTTGCCGGTTAATAATGGCACATATCACGTCTCCTCACGCAAGATTTCCATTTCCAATTCACCGTCAGGCGACGACATTGAAGTTCTCACTCCGTCTGATTTGCTCAAGAGGTTTCCTGTGATTTTCGATGGCAAAATCATCATCGATTCGGATAACTCATAATTTGTTCTCCTCTTTTTCCGTTTTCCTTGAATCTTCTGCTTCAAGCGGCATTAATTTCGCCTCAACATTTCTTCTTTCCGATTTCTGAATTTTTAAATCTTCATTGCCATAAGAAATTATGATGCGAACTTCAATTCTTTTATGAATCAGTACATGCCGAAATCCATGCCGGTAACCTTGAATTCCGTACGGCGGTTTATCTGGTCGGCTGCAACTTGGTTTTCCTTGCTGAGTTTGGAAATGAATTCATCGGTCAGCACATCGCCCTCCTTGAATTGTGGGTATTGCTTTGCAATACGTTTTGTCACTGTCTTCGGCACTGTCTTTCCATATCCGTGCGGCTGCAGGCGTGCTGGATTTATTCCGGCTTTCACAAGATAGTCAACGACTGATTTTGCACGGAGTTCCGATAGTTTTATGTTGTATGCCTCGCTGCCTATTCTGTCTGTATGTGCCCCCATTTCTATTATCACATTGGGGTTGTCGTTAAGCACTTTCACCATGTCGTTGAGTGCCTTTTTCGATTCTGGACGCAAGGTCGCCTTGTTGAAATCGTAGAATATGTTTTCTATCACTTGCGGCTTCACTATCGATGGCAGCACAAAGTCAACATTGTACTCTGCATCTTCTTCCTCCATGTCGCTCACGAATTCCTGTTTGCAGTTCAGGTGGTCCTTTGCTCCTGCGAGCATCACATAATGCACGCCACGCTGCAATTTGAAGCTGAATGTTCCGTCGTCTTTTCCTATTGCTTTCTGGTTTGAACCGTCATTTCCCACTATCCTTATTATTGCGCCTGGCACTGGCTCATCGTCCTTGTCAAGCACATTGCCCGAAATGGAAATCTGCAAATCAGGCAGCACAAAACTGTATATATGGTCAAATCCTCTTCCGTCGCCGCGGTTGCTGCTGAAATATCCCGATTCGGCATCACCGAAGGTTATTCCGAAATCATCACCGTTTGAATTCATTGGAAATCCCATGTTTTCCACATTCCATCCGCCGCTCTTTGTCCGTGTTGCCTTGAATATGTCAAGGCCTCCCATTCCGGCATGGCCGTCGCTTGAGAAATATAGCACGCTGTCGGTTCTGCAAAATGGGAATCTCTCGTCACCTGCCGTGTTGATTTGCGGCCCGAGATTTTCAAGTGTTCCTGTATGGTCCTTCAGCCCTATTCTCCAGATGTCTTTTCCGCCTTGTCCTCCGGGCATGTCGCTTACAAAGTACAGATATGCGCCGTCAGGTGAAACTGCGGGGTCTCCGTACGATGACAATGTATCGGCTGTGACATCATATTTCACTGGTGCGCTCCATTTGGCCTCCGACCGTTGCGAAGTGTATATTTCCACCGATGTTGGTGAGTTTGGCGCACGTCTTGCTTTTGCTAAGTACATTGTCGAGCCGTCGGGCGTGAATGCTGTTATTCCTTCATCAAGTTCAGTGTTTAGCTCACCTTCGGCTGCGTCAGGCTTTATCCAGTTGCCTTTCTCGTCTTTTTTCGAGAAGTACACGTCACAGTTCTTTGCTCCTGTTATTTCACTCTTCTTTGTTCCTAAAGCCTTTTCTGTATTGGTCGTGAAATATATCTGGTCATGATGTCCGTCAAGAAACATTGGGCAGAAGTCGCCTCGCCGTCCGTTGAAGAGTTTATCCTTATGGATTATGTAGCGTGTCGGTTCCGATTTCCATTTTTGGGCAAGCTCACAACCGCGTATTCCTTCTTTTGCCAATTCAAATGTCGGCACAAGTTTCAGGAATTCATTGTAGTTTTTCTCTGCCGGCACATATTTCCCGTCGTTCTGCAATTCTCTCGCAAGATAGTATATTGCCATGCTGTCGGGATATTTGTATCTGATTGCGTTCTGGTATGCTGCCGTCGCGCGGGCTGTCATGTTGAGTTTTCTGTAGCATTCGCCCATTTGGAATGCCACATATCCGCGCTGCGGACGGTCCTCTCTTTTTGTCAGTTTGTTATATACTTTCTTGTATGTCGCTGCTGCATCGTAGTATTCGCCACGCTGGTATTGCTCCTCTGCATCACGGAGTTTCACGCTATGGCAGCTCGAAAGCAGTGTACCGACGATTATTACTGATATTATTATGTAAATGTATCTTTTCATTTGTATCATTGCATTTATGGCCTGATTTTGCCGTTATATGCTAAGAGTTTTAACGTTAATCTCCTGCATTTTATTGTCATTACGGCCTCAAATAGTGTAACTAAGCATTAATTTATATTCTTTTTTCTGAAAAATGTTCCCGTCTATTGATTTATCCCTTACTTTTGTGTCTATATATTATTAATCATGAAAATATTGCGTCTTTCTTCCCTCCTCTTTTTCCTGTTGCCGGCCATCGCCTTTGCGCAATTCCGCCTGCTTGATGCCAACACTCATGCCCCTGTTGTTTACGCTTCTGTCACTCATAAGGGCCAACTCCTATGCACGTCCGACACAGCCGGCAATTTATCCGGAATTTCTCCTACTATTGGTAAAGTCACCATCCAGCACATTGCCTACAAAACTTTTGAGGCTAATGCTAATTCTTTGTCAAAGGTAATCTATCTCACTCCCACCACTTACAATCTGAAAGATGTGGAAATTAATGTGGCGCAACCCGAATTTATTTGCCTGCGTGGCTATTTCCGTTCTTACACTGTCAACCGCGAGGCTGCCGACACCGTCCTGAAGAACTATGCCGACGGAATTGTGGAGTACTTCATCCCGATTAATAAGGGAAAAGCCAAACATCGTCTTATTGAATACCGCTATTTCCATGATTCTCGCGATTCTTCTTTCTTGCAGGATTTGGATATTGCCAAGCCTGTTATTCCAAAAGTTGCTCCATCATGCTCCAATGATTTTGCCGTCATCGGCGATTCTGTAGTAATGGCGAAAGGCCAAAAGATTGGCACTGCATTCATCGACAGTTTAAACCACACACGCCTCGTCAAGGCCGACATGATGAAGTTAATGCCGCGCACCAAGATTTCCCTTTTCGGAATCACAGTGAGAATGCTTGAGGATGACTTCACCGAATTGAGTCACACTGGTCACAGCCGTTTTCCACAGCTCGGTTTCTCCAGCCAGAATTTCATCTCCGGATTGGAAGTGACCCTAAAAAAGCACGACATCTTCATTAATGTTTACGATGAATTTTATGTGCTTGAACACCGGCTTGTCACCAAGGATGAAATTAAGGACTTGAAATTTACTGGCAGCTCCAGCATACCTAAGAACCACGTCATTTCCACCGAATACTGGAAAACCGATGGGCTGCCCCAATTGCCCTCGTTTGTGCAGAATTCCATCGATACGGAATTGAAAATGTATTAGCCCGCAAATTCATGGATAATTTAGCTTTTAGTCCACTGATTTGTGCTTTAAAAAAGATTATTTTAAAATATTCTTGAAAATGTTTTGATTTGCTCTAATTATTCTATAACTTTGCGATGCATTTATAGGCTTACTTTTATTGCGACAACCTAAGTTTTTTTATCAATCATAAAATTTTTACCTATGATTCTCAATTTGCGATTTAAATTGATTGCATTGTTGTTGCTCATATCTTCATGCGCAGCAAATGCCAGTTCTTTCGTGGGTAGTCGAAGCGACTTCCGCGATGAAACAATCTACTTTGTGATGACCACCCGATTCTACGACGGTGACCAGACAAACAACACCTACTGCTGGGACGGCAAAGATGAAAATGACCCATCTTGGCGTGGTGACTTCAAAGGACTTATCGAGAAACTTGACTACATCAAGGCTCTCGGATTCACAGCCATCTGGATTACTCCAGTGGTTGAAAATGCATCCGGCTACGATTATCACGGC
>JAKVKZ010000050.1 GCA_022484565.1 Muribaculaceae bacterium | reverse complement strand
ATTTAGCTTATCATGCAGGAGACCCTAATGTGGGTATGAACCTTACTAAGGATGAGTCTCGATTCAAGATGTTTGCTTGTGACACAGGCCTTTTTGTCACCATGGCTTTCTGGGATAAGGATTTTACTGAAAACGTGATTTACGAGAAACTTCTTAATGATAAGTTATCAGCAAATCTTGGCTATGTTTATGAAAATCTTATAGCACAGATGCTGACCGCTGCTGGTAACAAATTGTTTTATTACACTTGGTCGCAGGATGAAAAGCATAATTACGAAATTGACTTTATCATTTCACGTGGCAATAAAATCTGTCCTATTGAAGTGAAATCCTCTGGCTACAACCGCCATGCGTCACTTGATGCTTTTTGTAAAAAATTCTCGTCGCGCATTTACCATCCTTATCTTATCTACACCAAGGACCTCCAGCAAGATGGTGAAACGTTGTTGGTGCCAGTTTACATGACCATGTTCTTATAGCTTTTATTTCAAAACATAATTAACTTAATATGCTTTTTTCTCGGTAATTAATTTATAGGGCATGGCTTATGTGTGATTTTATTCGATATACATTACAAAATCATCAAAAAATTGCATTTCATTAGATATAAATCACAAATGATGCAATTTTCATCATTTCATTCGATATACATCACACTTAGCACATGGTGAGCGGACACCTCTTCAACTATGGCTCATTAATGCCAAGTTGCCGATGGTGTCCGCACCAGCGCTGAAATCATTCCATCAGTAGGGTGGTGGAATGTTTCTTTTGAGTGTGATTTTTGCTATCGTTTTGCTTTCGTCAACTTGTAATGGTTCATTGCTGAAATGGCTGCTATCATTACTATAATTCCGGCAATTTGCAGTGGCGTTATGTATTCGCCAAGCACGATTCTTGCGCAGATAATCGCTACCGGCAATTCTATGGTCATGAGTATCGCACTTATTCCTGCTCCGATCTTCGATATTCCAGCCGCAAATAGTGCCGTCGGAATTGTCGTGCCGATTATCGCCAAAAACAATGCCCACAAAGCAAACTCGCCGCAAAAATAATTGGCGGTTACGATGGTCTCACTGTTAATCATGAATATTGTCAGTGATGACCCTACCATTATCGCCATGCTTTTCGACTGCCAGCGCACTCCTTTGCCGATTCGCCCGTTGGCGACTATGTAGATGGCGTAGGTGAGCGACGAACTCAGCGCAAGCAGTATCCCTTTTATTGAAAACGTCGTGTGCTCTGTTTCAAGCACTCCGCCTGCCATTACCGTGCCAATCAGTATCAGGAACACTGTCAGCAGTTCCACGTGTGAAGGTTTGCGTGAAAAGATTATCCATTCCAGCAGTATGCTGAACCAAGTGAACTGCATCAGTATTATTATTGCCAGTGATGCTGGTATGTAGCTCACCGATTCATAGTAGAGAAAATTTGTCAATCCTATTGCGCTTCCTGTGAGAATCAGCGGCAAAATGCCTTTCTTGGTGAGCTTTCGGTTGCTCTTTTTTCGCGTGGCAATTGCGCATATTCCCAGGAATATTGCCGCAAGCATTGCTTGCCAAAATGATAATTCTGCGGCATTGAAGCCTCTTGTGTACGACAGTTTCACGAATGATGACATTGTGCCGTACATGGTCCCGCCAAGCAGAACCATAATGATATATTTGATGTTTTGCATTTTCAAAGTTGTTTGAATTATTGATAAAAATGGGCATAATGATTGCTAAACAACCTTGAATGTGCTTTGTGTGCGGGGAATGTGGAAATAGATATATAACAATCCCTTTTTCTCTGGTTTCTGTCAATCAGAGAATTGTTTTGTCCGGTTGCTTAGCTGTTAGGCTTCGCAAGGAGGGTTGTTGACTGAATAATGGCTGTGCATAATCTATTTATCTTTGTTTTCTGCCTGCAAAGTTACTGAAAATGTGCTTACGTTGTCATTTTTATTTTATAAAACTGCTTTCGTCGAAAGGGAATGTGGCAATGGTCGAAATTATTTTTGCGGGTATGTAACGGCGAATTAATTTTGCATCGTAATAAATTTGAAGAAAAAGAACTATGCGGAATATTAACATCATATTGAAATCTGTAGCACTTGGTTTGACGTTGTCGGCAAGTGCTGTCGCTGTGGCTCAGCAGCCTACTGATGCTCAGTGCATTGATTATCTCAATAGCCATTACCTCTCTCCCAAGGATTATGTAGTGCAGAAATTCGCCGACCACGACATTGTGATGCTCAGCGAGGACCACCACATCAAGGAGAATCTGCTGCTTGTGCAGAGCCTTGTGCCCGACCTTTACAAGAATGGCGTTTACAACATCGGCATGGAGTTCGGTGCGAGTGAGGATCAGGCGAGGCTTGATTCGCTTGTTAATGCGCCTCGTTACGATGAGAATGTGGCACGCCAGATGATGTTTGATTACAATTGCGGTTGGGCGTTCAAGGAATATATGGACGTTTATCGCGCTGCCTGGCAGCTTAATCATAGCCTGCCCAAAGGTGCTAAGAAGTTCCGTGTGGTGAATCTCAGTTACATCTACAATTGGAAAGGCTTCATAGGCAAGCAACGCACTCCCGAAAATATGCAGAGAGTGTTTTATAAAGGTAATACTGAAGTGTATCGCACAGGAATAGTTGAGAAGGAGATCATCAGCCGTGGCGAGAAAATTTTGATTCTCACTGGCACTATTCATGCCTTCACGCATTTCCGCCAAGGGCATTTCGATTATTTCGCGCCGGGCTATGCGCGGTTCGACAATGGCTATTTCGGCAATCTGCTTTACGACAAATATCCCAATAAGGTGTTCAGCATTTCCTTTCACAATGTGGCGATGAATTACCCTGACAAGACACCGATGTTGGTTACTTTGACCGAAGGTCGGATTGAGCGGCTTATGAAGCAGATAGGCAACCGCCCGATTGGTTTCGACCTTAAAGGCTCTCCGCTCGGGCTTCTTCCCGACAGCAGCAGCCACTCCATGGGATATAAGAACTTTCACATATCGCAGATTTATGATGGCTATGTGTTTATCAAGCCGATTCATGAGCTAAGTGGCTGCACCATCGACCCGATGTTTCTGACCAAGGATAATTGGCAAAGGGCTTTGGACAATATGCCCGACCCTGATTGGCTGCCTGCTCCTGCCACTTTGGAGGAGTACATGCAGCGCATCAAGGACTCCAACGACATTAAGCGCAATAATGCGCACGTGGATGAATAGAAAATTACTATAAAAAACATTGATAGAAAAAGAAAAGTATTATGCAAGGTAAAAGATTGAATTTTTTGGTTTTAGCTGCGATGATGGCCGTGACTGGCACAGCATTCGCGCAGCGTGCCTCAGTGGTTGGCGTTGTGGCTGATTCAGTGAGTCGTGAGGGTGAACCTTACGCTTCTGTTAGAGTTTTCAGCGCCAAGTCGCCTGAACATCCTGTGGCTATGGGAGTAACTGACATTAATGGTCATTTCAAGCAGGAGGTAAAGGGCGCTGGCGAGTATCGCCTGACGGTGACTTCAATAGGTAAGAAATTGATTGAACGCCGTTTCACGATAGCTAACTCTAATTCGGTGGATTTGGATTCTTTGCTGCTCACTGATGAGGCGCAGTCGCTAAAAGAGGTGGTAGTCACTGCCCAGCGTCCGCTGGTGAAGATGGAGGTTGACAAGATGACCTACAGCGTTGATGCTGATGTGGATGCCAAGACCAATTCGGTACTTGATATGCTCCGCAAAGTTCCGATGGTGACGGTTGACGGCAACGACAACATCACAGTGAACGGCAGCAGCAATTTTAAAATTTATGTGGATGGCAAACCGAATGTGATGCTCAGCAGCAATCCGTCACAGATTCTGAAGTCCATGCCTGCAAGCGTGGTTAAGGACATTGAGGTTATCACTAATCCGGGCGCTAAATACGATGCCGAGGGCGTGGGCGGTGTTCTCAATTTTGTAATGGACAAGAGCGGTGCCGCAAAGGGTGCTACTGATAATTTCACAGCCACGGCCCGAGCCATGGCAAGCGCAACTGACATTCATGGCGGTGTGTATGCCGCAATGCAGAAGGGAAAGTTGAGCATGTCGGTCAATGTCAATATCGGGCGCAGCAAGATGAAGAATACCGAAAATGAAACTGTCAACGACCAAATCAGCAGTGCGGGCGTTTCCACCAATCACACCCTTTATGATGGCTCCACCACTTTCAAGATGCGTATGGCCAACCTTTCAGCCAGCTATGAGATTGATTCCCTTCGCCTGCTTTCGGCAAGTGTCGGGCTGATGGGTTTTGAGATGGACAACGACATGGTTGGTACGAATGTTCTCAGTGGCGTGGCTTATGGCAAAGGTTATGGTTACGGTGGCACTTATTATAATCGCGGCAGCCACAATTCATTCACTGGCAGCATCGACTATCAGCGTGGTTTTGCCGGAAATAAGAATAGGATGCTCACTCTTTCCTATCTTTTCACCACTTCGCCCAACACTACCAAGACTGACAATGGTTTTATCCTTGATTCCATCAGTCCGATGTTTAATCTCACCGACCGCTACATCAATGCGCGTACTGGTACCATCGAGCATACATTTCAGGCTGATTTCACCAATCCGATGGGCAAGGTGCTAACTCTCGATGCCGGATTGAAATATATTTACCGCAAGAACACGTCACATTCCGATTACTATAATGTTGCTGCCGACGGCACCCGCTCTTGGGATGAGGCAAGCAGCATCAATTACCGTAACAATAACGACATTTTTGCGGCTTATGCCGAACTTGGCGCAAAGTCGGCACATTGGAGCGGCAAGGCTGGTCTCCGCTACGAATACACATGGCAGAATGTGAAGTATATTCTTGGCAATGGGCAGAATTTCAGCAACGATTACGGCAATCTTGTCCCTTCGGGCAATGTGTCGTACGCCATCAGTCAGTCGCAAAACATCGGCCTCGCTTATAATATGCGCATCAGCCGCCCTGGCATCACTATGCTGAATCCTTATGTTGACCGCTCGAATCCTACGGCACTCACTTATGGCAACACGAATCTTGATGCTGAAAAGGCTCACAACATCAGCCTCGTGTATAACTATTTCACTCCAAAATGGGTGGTGAACATGACTTTGCGCGAAAGCCTTTGCGACAATGCCATCAGCCGTTACAGCTTCTATCAGGATAATCTGCTCAACACCACTTATGGCAATATCACCAAGAACCATCAGACTTCGCTCAATGCTTTCATCAATTGGACTGCCGGCAAGAACACGCGCTTGATGCTCAATGGCGGCGTTAACTACACTGATTTGCGCAGCGATGCCCGCGCACTTCACAATTATGGTTGGCAGGCTAACGGAATGGTCGGCTTGCAGCAGACTTTGCCTTGGAATATTCGTCTAAGCGTGAATGCTTTCACTTCCACCAAGACGTATTCGCTCGATGGCTGGAGCACAGGTTTCAACATGGGTATGATGTCGCTTAGCCGCAGCTTCCTGTCCGATAAATTGAATGTCAGCATCATGGCTGTCACTCCTATCGACCACAGCAAGCTCATAATGAAGGAATACAAGGCTGGCAGCGACTATTCTTCAATGTCCCGCACGTCGGTAGGAATCCGCAAGGTGATGCTCAGCATTAGTTACACTATTGGCGGCAACACCAGCGTCAAAAAGGCTAAGCGTTCCATAAGCAACGATGATGTCCACAATGTGCAGAATCAGCAGGAGTCGCTTGGCAAGGTAGTGCCGAATTGATGCCTCAAAAATTGTCTTTAGTCGAATGAATTTTATATCTTTGCTTTATGAATTCAGCTTTTAAGAAAATCATCAATCTTCCGCGTGCGAAATTTATGTCGATGGCCATCCAGTTGACTGTTTGGCTTTTCATCCTGTTTTTGCCGTCGCTTGTGATGCTTATGTCAACTCAGTCGCTTGAAAAGGCGTTGACATTGCTGCACAATTCTTATCCTGCCATGCTGTGGATGATGTTGCTTTATTTCATCAACTATTTCGTGCTTGTTCCGCATGTGCTTTTCAAGCATGGTGTATGGAAATTCATTCTTGTCAATGTAGTTGTTTTTTCTGCCCTCAGCTGCATGAATTATTTCGATTTACAGGCGCATTTTGATAAAAAGCCGTTGCAAGCCTATCTTATGGCTCTCACTTTTTCCTTGTTTGGCTACACAATTCTTTCTGTCTGCGCTGTGGGCGTGAATTACATTGAGCGGTGGAATGCTATGCAGCAGAAATTGAAGGAAGAGAAGCAGAAGAACGCCGAGGCTGAACTCACATGGCTTAAGAGCCAGTTGAATCCGCATTTTCTCTTCAATACTCTCAATAATATTTCAAGCCTTGTGCAGATTGATGCTGATGCCGCCCAGGAAAGCATAGGCCAGTTGAGCGACTTGATGCGCTATTCGCTTTATGAATCTAACGCTAACGAAGTGCCTATTGAGGGCGAACTGGAATTTATGCACAATTATATCGACTTGATGCGCTTGCGCTGTAATGATTTGACCAAAGTTGATGTGGATTTGCAGCAGCCGACGGCTTCGTTCAATATTGCGCCTCTTTTGTTCATATCGCTTATTGAAAATGCCTTTAAGCACGGTGTGAACAGTCGCAAGCCTTCGTGGGTGAAAATTTCCATGACTATGGATGTCGGCAATCTCGTTTTTACCGTTGAAAACAGCCTGTTTCCAAAGCCTGCAACTGACCGTATCGGTTCAGGCATCGGCATTGAGAACACTTTGCGTAGGCTTCAACTTGCCTATGAGGGGCGTTATGAATATGTGCATGAGGCGTGTGACGACCGATATTTCACACAAATAACCATAAAGAATTGCTTATGAAAACTTTGACTTGCATGATTGTTGACGATGAGCCTTTGGCTGTGAAAATGCTGGAGAATTATGTGGCACGCACTGAAGGTCTTCAGCTGGCTGCTTCGTTTAGCGACCCTGTCCTTGCCTTGAATGCGCTCGATGATACTCCTGTTGACGTTATTTTCCTCGACATTCAGATGCCCGACCTTGATGGCCTTTCACTTTCGCGCCAAGTGCCCGCATCCACCAAGATTGTTTTCACCACCGCGTTCAAGCAATATGCTTTCGATAGCTATGAGGTCAGTGCCGTGGATTTTCTGCTGAAGCCGATTCGTTATCAGAAATTTCTGGCTGCTGTGGAAAAGGTCCGTCAGTGGTTCGACCATGAGCCTGTGCCTCAAGAGCCGCAGAAGTCTGCCGAGCCAACCAGCATGTTTATCCGCGTCGATAGCCAGCTCCAGCGCATTGATTTCGACAAGATAGTTTATGTGAGTGGCTTGAAGGATTATGTTCAGATTTATATTGATGGCCAGCCGCGTCCGCTCACCACGCATCTCACCATGAAAGCCATTGAGGATATGTTGCCCACGTCGCGTTTCATGCGTGTGCATCGCTCTTATTTAGTAGCTCTCGATAAAATCCGCAGTGTTGACCGCAATAGTTGCATTTACATAGGAAATGAAATAATTCATGTCACCGATGCCTATCGTGATTCATTCGATAAGTATTTGCAAACCCATATTCCGGGCTAAATCCGTAATCATTTTGCTGATTCACGGCACTTACGCGTGATTTTGGCTATTTGTTTCAGCTAAGTTACACCCGAGCAAATAAAAACCCCTCATAATCAACCGATTAAGAGGGGTTACTTGTACCCGGAGTGGGGCTTGAACCCACACAGCCGCAATGGCCAAAGGATTTTAAGTCCTTCGTGTCTACCATTCCACCATCCGGGCAGCCTAACTGTAAGCTGCATCGGCGCAATGTGCGCGAGGCTTAAAGCGGTGCAAAGATAATCAATTCTGATTAATTATTAAAAAATTAATTCATTTTCTTGTTTTTCAGCCCGCAATTAACTCTTTTGATGGCAATTCCCCGCGATAAAAAGCAGGGTGCTGCCTTTTGTGGTGCACCCTGCGCTGCTTTATAAAACAATTATATCTCTGTATTAGAACTGAGACCTTTTTTCAGGTTTTGAAATAATCCTAACGCTTTTTTCTTATTTCTTGAAGTAGCGGTTGTAGAGGCCTTCGAAGCCTTTTCCGTGGCGTGCTTCATCCTTTGCCATTTCATGAACTGTGTCGTGGATTGCGTCGTAGTTCAAGCCTTTGGCGAGTTTTGCAATTCTCATTTTGTCGGCATTTGCGCCTGCTTCTGCTGCCATACGTTTCTCAAGGTTGGTCTTTGTGTCCCAAACCATTTCACCGATAAGTTCGCAGAATTTGCTTGCGTGTTCAGCTTCCTCAAATGCGTAGCGCTTGAAAGCCTCTGCAATTTCTGGATAACCTTCGCGGTCAGCCTGACGTGACATTGCGAGATACATACCAACTTCAGAGCATTCGCCTGCGAAGTGTGCTTTCAAACCTTCCATAACTTCTGGGTCGCAGCCTTTTGCTACTCCTATTTCGTGTTCTGTTACGAATTGGAGAGCGCCTTCTTCTGCTTCCATTTCCTTGAACTTGCTTGCTGGTGCGCCACATTGTGGGCATTTTGCTGGAGCTGCATCACCTTCGTAAACATAACCGCATACTGTACAAATAAATTTCTTTGACATAATAGTATAATTTAAATTGTTGAATAATATAATTAATTGATTTGTTTGCCTTTTTCCATTGCTTCTTTTTCGCGGCACTTTCCGCATGTTCCGTAGTAGAACACTTGCACCTGCTGGGCGTCGAATCCTTTTGGATATTTTATGTTCTGCAAATCGGTCACGTTAAGTTCGCTGTCGAAAATCATTCCGCATTTCCTGCACTGAAAGTGTGCATGCGGATTAGCGTTGCCGTCGTATCTCACGTTATGGCTGTCGATTGTTATCGACATCATCGCGTTCTTTTCTTCAAGTAGCGCCAGTGTGTTATATACTGTCGTCCTCGACAATGTTGGAATGTCATCGTGGAGGTCTTTGTATATTGTGTCCACCGTCGGGTGCGTGGCGTGCCCCATCAGGTATTGCATTATTGCAATCCTTTGGATTGATGGCCTGATGCCATGGCTCATTAGATGTTTTGCTACTGAATTCATATCTCTAAATGTTTCATTTTTGAAAACGTTACAAAATTATAATCATTTTCTGAACTGTGCAAATATTTTTGTCACTTTTTTTCGCAATGGCAGCAGAATTATTGATTTTTTACAAAAAATACAGTTCTGAACAATTTGTAATTCATCATGTTAATATTATTAATTTGTAAAAATTACAAATTGAAAATAATCTATATGTGATTATTGATATATAGCACCTCAAAATTGTTCTATTTCGGAATCGGTTATTGTAATTAGCCGCTAATTGCGTATCTTTACGCTATACATTATTTCATAGATATATGAGGAGAATAGCTGTTATCCCATTCATTTTGCTTCTGTGCGCTTGCAATGCTTTCGAATATCAGCCTTACGATGGTCGAATTTCAGGTGAGACTGGCATCAATGATAAGAACGTTGCCTTGATAGAATCGAAATGTGCGTCAAAGGACACTTTGCGGTTTATCCTGATTAGCGACACTCAGGGCTGGTACGATGACACTGAGGATTTTGTTGAGGTGGCTAATAAGCGCAGCGATATCGATTTCGTGATACATGCCGGCGACATCAGCGATTTCGGCGTAACCAAGGAATTCACATGGCAGCGCGACATTTTGAATGTGCTGCGTGTTCCTTACGTGGTGCTGATTGGCAATCATGATAGCCTTGGCGATGGAGATGAGGTGTTTGAAAAGGTCTTCGGTAAGCCAAATTTTGCTTTCCGTGCCGGTCGCGTGAAATTTATCTGCCTCAACACTAATGCGCTTGAGTTCGATTATTCAAATCCTATTCCCAACTTCGATTTCATGGATTCGCAGCTCGATTCTGTCCCTTCCCAGGGCGATGCTACCGTCTTTGTGATGCACGCCCGTCCGTTCAGCGAGCAGTTCAATAATAATGTGGCAAAGATGTTCGAGTACGAAATTCGTCGTTTCCCGGGACTGCTCTTTTGCCTGTCTGGGCACGACCATCAAGTTGAGGCTGACAATCTTTTCGGCGATGGCGTGATGTACTATGCCGATGCGAATATTGCGAAGCGTAAATATTTTGTCTTTACTGTCACACCAAGCGGTTACACTTATGAAGTTGTTGATTTCTAAAATACTGATTTTATTTTTCGCCATGTTTTCTGTGGCTGCATCCGCCGCTGAACCCGACAGCACTGTCTATACCCGCCATGTGGAGCGTTACCGTAGCTTGTGGGACAAACTTATTCCCACATATTACAAAATTCAATATGCCGGCTCGATGGGGTTGATTTCCGCGGGAGTAGGGTGGAACTATGGACATCATCATCAGTGGGAGACCGACCTGTTTTTCGGCTATGTCCCCAAATACGATTCGCGTGACAATAAACTCACGTTCACTTTGAAGGAAAATTATATTCCGTGGACAATTCATCTCGGCAAGCGTTATTCTTTCGATCCGTTCACTGTAAGTCTTTATTTCAATTCCATTCTTTCAGGCAAATATTGGACTCACACGCCAAGTCGCTATCCGGGCGGATATTACTTTTTCTCCACCCGAATCCGCACCAACTTGGCCATCGGGCAGCGTGTCACCCTTTATGTGCCTCGTGAGCGCAGAAAATATGCCACTGCCATCACTGCTTTTTATGAACTCGGAACCAACGACTTTTACGTAATCAGCGCGGTTGATAATCATTATCTAAATCTCCGCGACATCCTTCATTTGTCGCTTGGCGTTAAGTTCAGTTTCTTCTAAACGCAATAATGGCGGACAACTGCTATTTGCCGTTATCCGCCATTTCACTTCATGAAAAATGCTGCGCTTATTGCGCAATTTTAACCAGCTATTTTTTAATCATTTTAGTCGTGACAATGCTGTTGCCGGCAATGGCGCGTACAATGTACAATCCGTTTGCCACATCAAGATTGTTCAGTATTTCCTGATTCTCTGTCGTTGATGTCGTTCCGTTGGCGTCACTATACACCTTTTGTCCGCTTATGTTGAAAATCTCCACTTTTGCTGCTTGGTCACCCGTAAGCACTGAAGTCACCCCGCTGCCTGCCGGGCAAAGATAGCCTCCGTTGGTCAGCTTGAAAGTGCCGCCGCCGAGTGCGCTGTTGGTGCTGCTGGTGTAGTAGATGCAATGTCCGTTGCCGCTGATGTTCGGTATTGTTGTCGATGTCGATGGGGCAGTTGCGAAAGTTATCGCGCCGTTGATGTAGCAGTCGCTTGCAAGCGACAGTGTGCTCGAGTCATCAATTGTGAGTGTGACGAGTGATGCCACATTCCCCGGATTGATTTTGGCGTTGGTATAGGCTGTGCTGTTGCTCAGTGTAATGTATTGCTTGCTGTTCGCGTCGGCGTACATCATGCCTTCCATTGTCTGTCCGCTTGCCGTAATGTACGTTGTGCCGCCGTAACTTGCTGTGGCGTTGTTGCCCCAACCACCCTTCAATGAGCGTACCAGCGTGTCGCAGGCATTGGTGATTGTCACGCCGTTCAGGTATATTTTTGCTGTGGCGTTGGTGTTGTAGAATAGTCCTCCCTTTGTCCCGCTGTAGTTCAGCGAGCCGCCTGTTATGGTCATTGTGCCGGTTGAGCCGGTTGCGTCACCTGAAAAGCTTTGGTACATCAATATTCCCCATTTGTTGTATTTGCTTGTGCCGCTGCAGTTGTTCGCAGTGATGCTGTTCGACCCTTCAATCACATATATTTCTCCGCCGTTCGACAGGAAAGTCGCATCATTTGCAGTGATTGCGCCGGTGGAATAGATGCCTGCTGAATTCTGGCCGTTAGCCGTGTAACTTCCTCCGTTCACTGTGATTGTCCCTCCTCCTCTGTCGGTAGCTATCATGCTTGAACTTGCGTCTGTCGTGCTGGCCACGTCATTGTTTACGGTTATTGTTCCGCCTCCCGATGCCATTATGGCGCGTGCGTTGCCGCCGGTCTGCACTATTGTGTCGTTGCTCGTCGTTATCACTCCTGTTCCGTAGGCGAAAATGCCGTTTGCGCCCCTGCCTGTTCCGCTCACGTAGTTGTTCGAGGAACTGATGACGGGTGTCGTTTTAGCCCCGTAGCAAAGCATCACCGCATTAGTCCCGTAGAAACTTGCGTTGTCGGTGCTTGATGCGTTCGCCGAGTTGGTGATTTTGCACTTGGTTATTGTCAAAGTTCCGGCTGTTACTTTCACCGCACTTTGGTCGGTAGTGGTGCTTGAATAAGTTTGGCCACTTACTGTCTGGTCACTCGTTGAAGTGAGAACGTTATCGGCTATTGCCGATGCAAAACTCAACGTTGCGACTGCTATCGCAATCATCCTGATTTTTATAACAAAATTCTTTTTCTTAATCATAAAGCGACGTTTTTTAATTATTAATCGTAATCAAAACCCTTTATTTTGGTCTCAAACTGTTACAAATATAGCTGAAAATCTGATAATTACAAACTTTTGCGCATCGCTTTTTCCTCATTTGTCGATAGATCGAGAAATGTCATATATATTTTTGTGTTTTTCATGTTCACTCGTTTTCATTTCATCTAAAAATATCGCTTATTAAGCGATTTTCTCACAAATGTTAACATGAATATGTCAAATTTCATCTGCTTGAAGCATCTGAAATTCTGCTCGCTATGTTTATTGCCTGAATTGTTAAAAATTTGCCGTAAGCTGCATTTTCCCGCTTATTTCTTGCAAATATCTCTTTTTTCAGTTTACTTTGCTTCATTAATTGAAAAAACTAAAAATCTAATTTTATTATGGACGAAAATATGCCTCAAAACCAGCAATCGGCGCCTGTCAATGGCAATGCCACTCCTAATCCTGTTCAGCCCAATCCTGCTAACATGGCAAATATGGCGAATATGGCCAATCAGCCTGGCCAGACTCCTACGCAGCCAAAGACTGGATTCGGTGCTTCAGCCGGTAATTTCATTAAGGAGAACAAGACTTCCATCTTCTTCACAGTTTTCAATATGTTGACCACGTTCCTCATGGGCCTGTTCACGAGCCGGATGAACAATAACCGTTAGGATTAATAGGCTTAAATATTCATTTCATTCGCTTCTGTTATGTGAAATATCAGGAGTGATGGCTTTTGCCTTATAATTAATAGGTAAAATAAAAAAGAGGTCTCTTGACTCTCGTAGAAACCTCTTAAAAAATAATTATACGCTTGTTCTCAGTTTTTCGCTTTCGCAGTTGAATCGTTATTTTGGCTATAAGGTGATGCAGCCGACATTTGCACTGCTGCTGCAAGTTGATTCGCTTTTGTTGCAATTCGTTTGTCAAGTTGGCTTTGCAAATCCAGAAGTTGTGAGTTCTCTTTTTCGTCAACCTTAACGTCTTTGTATTTCAGATTTAATGAATCGCTTGCGTCTTGATAATTGGCTACAATCGTCTGCAACTCTTCAAGTGTCCTTGAATTATCAATTTTTGTGCAGGTTTCAGCATTCAGTTTGCTGTATTCATCAATTTTTTTTGTGCTGCCATTGCATGACAACATTGTTATTGCTAAAACCATAGCAATAACATAAAATACTCTCTTCATAATGTTGTTCATTAAAAATATGTTTTAAAATTGCTGCAAAGTTAGAAAGCTTTCAAACAATAATCAAGAAAAATCAAACATATTTTTGAAAAAGATAAATATTTCTTATGTCCTCAATTTATCTTTTTCCACTGGAAATCTGTTTTTTTGTGTTTCAATTTCATATTTGAACCGAAGTTCACACAAATCTTTAGTTAGATTCTCAATTTTTGCATCTTTTTCCTTAAGGTATTGAATCAAAGGCTCCAGCGAATCAAAATTCTTTTCTGTTGCTGGTGCATTTTGTAGCATCTCACCATTTCCTGTTATTAGCCATTTTGCGTTTATTTCAGGGAATGTCTCAATTATTTTAGAGAGCACGTCAAGCCCTGGTTTGTTGCGCTTTTGCACAACAACTCCCCTTATAGTTTGGTCCCCTACGCCAATTTTTTTGGCAAATGAGGATACTTTAAGGTTTTTGTTCTGAATAATCAATCGGATTCTATCAGCAATTTCCATATTTTTTCGAAAAAAATCAAACAAATGTTTTGAAAATCCAAAAATATGTTTGATATTTGCAGCGTGAATTAATAGTTGTCACTGCAATTATACTGCATTTTATGGATTTACGCAAGTGGCATAAACTGTTATTTCACTTTTTTATGGAAATAATGTATAAAGGAATATATCAAGCATATAGTTTAATAATGTTTATTAATTTAATTTTTTATGTTTATGAAAAAAGCATTTCTAAAAATTATGTTATTAGGAGCTTTAGCTTTTACAACGCCCATGACGTTTACAAGTTGCAGTAAGGACTATGACGATGACATTAGTGCCTTACAAAAACAAGACTCCCAATTTAACGATCAGCTTTCTGCTTTACAAACAGCATTAACTGCTGCTCAATCACAGGCTGATGCTGCTAAATCTTCGGCTGCTGAGGCTATTGCCGCTGCAAAGACAGCACAGCAGACGGGTGATGATGCCGCAAAGGCCGCTGCCGAGGCAAAGGCCGAAGCTGAATTGGCTAAGCAGGCTGCAGCAGAGGCTAAGACTGAGGCTATTAATGCCGCTATTGCCGAAGTACAGAAACTTATGGCTGACGTTGCATCAAAAACCGATGTCAATAACCTTTCCGACCGTGTGACAGAACTTGGCAGTAAAATTGATGGAATTCAGTCTTCTCTCAACATGATGTCATCTTCAGTTGATGAGTTGGTTAAATATGAAGCGGCTGTTAAAGTGCAGATTGATGCTTTGCAGAAGTTTCAGGCTTTAGCTACTACTCAATTGTCTGACATCGGTGCGAATATCGGCAACATTTTGTCTTCTGTCACTGCGCTTACCGATGAACTTTCCACCATTAAAGCACAAATCGTTACTCTGCAGGAAAGTTCTTCAACAAATGCAAGTGATATCAAGGCAGTGAAGGATTTGCTTGAGGGTGTCACATCAAAAATCGACAAGTTGAGCAAGGACGTTGATACTTTGATTGGTGCTCTTTTGAGCCGTCTGTCGAGTGTCACATTTGTTCCTCAGGCTTATGTGGGTGGTATTCCATGCATCGACTTCGCTTCTGCTCAATACACTCCTGTGAAGTTCTCTAATGGTAAACTTGTCGGAAATGGTGACGATGTTACTGTTACTGATGGCAAGACTGAGGCTCATTATCGTTTGAACCCTGCCGGCATCACAATTGCTGACATCGACAAACCTTCATTCATGTGCACAACTGCCACTTCTCGTGCTTCCTCAGTTGAGAACAGCCCTGTCAAAGTGAACAGCTTTGCCATCGACAACAACGGTGAACTCATCGTTTATGCAGGCAAGACCACTACCGCTTCTCTCAATATCAGCGAAAGCAAAATCAATATTGTTGCCCTCAAGGTGCCAATTTCTGAAAGAGGTCGTCTGAGTGGTGAAAAGGCTTCGGATGCAGTGGTTTATTCAGAATATGTACGCGTGGCTGAATCTACTTTCAAACCTGAAATCGGTTCTGTTGCAACTCCTGTCAATCACTGGAGTGATTCCACCACAGTATATAATTCCGCTTACGACATGAGCATTGACGTTCCTGTTAATTATAAGGAAGGTTATGATTTGAGCAATATTGTTGCTGGTTGCAAATTCCTTGATGGAAAGCATAACAGTATGCCTCTTGAAGGCCCTGACGGACTGAAGGCTTACGGTCTTACACTTCGTTATCGCGTTGCTGCCGCTCCTTATGTAAAGACCAACGACAACACCAACCAACAGGCTTTTGCTAAAGTTTCACCAACTGGTTTTGTGATTTCACGTCTTCCTAATCTTGATAATCCTAATGAAGCTGCTGTTGACAAACAACCTATCATTGCAGTCTCACTTGTTGATACTGTTAACAATAAACTTGTTGACCAGCGTTATCTGAAGGTTAAATTCACAAAGGGTACTCTAAATCCTGTTGACCTTGGCGAAATCTGCGCTTGGACTAAGACTCTTAGCTGCGACGATATCGTTCTCAACTTCACTTGGGACCAGATGACCAATATCTATAGCAAACTCAACCTCTCGAAGGCCGACTTCGCTAATATTTATACCGAAATGACGTTCTCTGGCACAGGTTCAGTTAAGTGCAATATCAATAACACCACTGGTGCAAACACTAATCCATTGGTTTGGACTCTTACTGCTGCTGATTTGGGTAAGATTTTGCCTGAAACCACCAAGGACTTTACTGTTACTGTCAAATTCCATGATCCTAAGAACCTGCATGGTGATGTATCTATGACTTTCAAAGTCACGATTAACATCATTTTGCCTTCGCTCTATGGCTATTATGACCAATATTGGCAGACTAAGTATAGCGTTTATCGTGTAATGCCTGTTCAGTACAACACTCCTGGTGCTGCTGCAACTTGCACCTACAACAACAACCTTTGGAACGCCTTTACTCAGACCAATAACACTCTTGTTAAATATGATGCTTCCAATGCCGCTTGTGGAGCTTGGGATATGCAGTTTGCGCTCAACGACCAACTTTCTGGATTCAAACCGGGTTACACTGGCTCTGAACCAAATATGAACGCTAACGACGATGGTTACAAACTTTACAAGAATGGTGCTGCCATACCGGCTGCTACACTTAATTGGGCTACTGGTCACGTTGCTTGGCTTGGATTGCCTACTGGTGGAACCAACATTACACTTGACAAGAATAACGGTGGTAAGGATTTAGTCGGTAAGGAAATTAAGATTGGTATTTGGGCTGAAATCAATCCTTATAACTATTACAAGGTTACTGATTACAATTTGCTCATCGTTCCTCCAATCACTGTCAACACTTCTCTCACCAATGCAGAATTCTACGACGGCGTTATTAGTGGCTCTGTGGTTTCATGTGCTACGGCATTCACTATGACCGACTTCCGTGGATATATCGTTGCAAAGCAGAATCCGGGTTCATCCGAAAAGGAGAAATATGCTTCTGTACTTTACAAGTATTATGAAGTTCAGGATCCTGAATGGGATTTGGCTAATGCAAGAATTGGTATGAAGAACGTTAATGGCTCACTTGTAGTTGACGATAATCTTAGCGCTGATCAATGTATTTCATTGAGCAAGGCTTATGCTGGTGCGTCAATCACAAAGAATGGCGATGACTTAATCTTCAAGAACAATAGCGGTTCGAATGTTGAGCAGGCTTGCAACATCTTCATCCGTACTACTGTAACTTATGGTTGGGGTACTTCTCAACAATGGGTTAAGATTAGATTGAATCCCGCAAAATAGCATATAACTGATTCATTTCGAGTAGCATTTATTTATTGGGGCTGTGCTTGTAGTCATAGCGCAGCCCTTTTTATTAAATGTTGAAACGTAAATTACTAAAATCAAAATATATTAATAATACTGAGAAATGGATGAATTTGTTAATTGTGTGTAATTGAGCAAGAAATCCATCTAATTTAAAAAATTTATATTTTTTATTAGCAATTTTCTACTATTGGCGCTTGTTCGTGAGAATGTGCGCCTTTTTGTGTATTATAGGTAATGTCTCTCAAAAGCAGAGGTATTATTCATTTTTTCGATTTTTTTGATTAATTTCGCAGCCATTCAATGCAAATCAATATATTAAAATAGAATTATGTCGGAGAAGGACGAAACAGAAGAGATAAAAGAGGCCGTGGAAGAGGAATCTTCCACTGGTTTGGCTGAAAATGCCTTTCGTGAACTGAAACCTGGTGAAAAGTACGTGCCTGTGATGCGTCCTGACCGCCAATATCCTGAGGTCACGCCGTATTCGGTCACTTTGGGCCTGATTATGGCCGTGATTTTCAGTGCCGCTGCCGCTTACCTCGGATTGAAGGTAGGGCAGGTGTTTGAGGCTGCAATTCCTATTGCGATTATTGCGGTTGGTCTGTCGAGTGCAACTAAGCGTAAGAATGCGCTTGGCGAGAATGTCATTATCCAGTCAATCGGTGCTTGTTCAGGTATTGTGGTGGCAGGTGCTATTTTCACATTGCCTGCGCTCTACATTCTAAAGGCTAAATATCCCGACATTGCCGTTAATTTCATGGAGATTTTCCTCAGTTCAATGCTTGGCGGTGTGCTCGGCATTCTTTTCTTCATTCCGTTCCGCAAATATTTCGTCTCGGATATGCACGGCAAATTCCCGTTCCCTGAAGCCACGGCCACCACTCAGGTGCTCATCTCTGGCGAGAAGGGCGGCAATCAGGCTCTTCCGCTTGTCATTGCCGGTCTGGTTGGCGGAGCTTACGATTTTGTGCTTTCCACATTCGGCTGGTGGAGTGAAGTCCTCACCACTAAGGCCACCGCTTGGGGCGCAAGTTTGGCAAGTCATTTCAAGATGGTGTTCAAGATTGACACTGGCGCTGCCGTGCTTGGTCTTGGTTACATAGTTGGACTCAAGTATAGCTTTATAATTTTTGCCGGCTCTGCATTCGTTTGGTGGATAATTATTCCGCTTCTCGGCATGAATCCTGTCATGGCAAACATGGCGCCTGAAGATATTTTCACAGGCACTGCGCGTTACATCGGCATCGGCGGCATCGCCATGTCGGGCATAATCGGCATTATCAAGTCATGGAGCATTATCCGCAACGCCATTGGGCTTGCAGGACGTGAAATCCGTGGCAAGAGCGGCGACATCAAGAAGATTGCCCGTCCGCAGCGCGACATCTCTATGAAAACTCTTGTTTTTGCCTTGCTTGCCGCATTGCTTATAACATTTGTGTTCTTCTATGTAGGAGTGATTCACAATCTGCTCCAGACTGTAGTTGCATTCTTGGTCGTTGCTGTTATTGCATTCCTTTTCACCACTGTCGCGGCTAATGCCATTGCGATTGTTGGTTCAAATCCTGTGTCGGGCATGACGCTTATGACGCTCATAGTTGCATCCGGCATTTTTGTTGCAATCGGGCTGAAAGGTTCTGCCGGCATAGTTGCCTCTATGGTTATCGGTGGCGTGGTTTGCACGGCGCTTTCCATGGCGGGCAGCATGGTCACTGACATGAAAGTCGGTTATTGGCTTGGTTCAACTCCAGCAAAGCAGCAGTCGTGGAAGTTTCTCGGCACTTTGGTGTCGGCGGCTACTGTCGGCGGTGTGATGTTGGTGCTAAATAAGGTTTATGGCTTTTCTGGGCCGAACGCTCTCGTGGCTCCGCAGGCCAACGCCATGGCGGCTGTGATTGACCCTCTCATGATGGGCGGGCACACTCCGTGGTTGCTCTATATAGTAGGCGCAATTTTTGCTGTCCTTCTCAATTGGCTTGGAGTGCCTGCTTTGGCATTCTCGCTTGGAATGTTCATTCCGCTGCCGCTCAACACCCCGTTGCTCATGGGCGGCATCATCAGCTGGTTTGTCAGCTCACGTTCAAAGAAGGACGACCTCAACAAGGCCCGTATGGACCGTGGCACATTGCTTGCTTCAGGTTTCATTGCCGGTGGTGCGCTGATGGGCGTTGTCAGTGCCGGTATGCGCTTCTGCGGATTCCAGTATAATTGCACATTCTCCGAACCTGCATTGCAGGTCGCTGGCATTGTGATGTATGTGCTGCTGATAGCGTTCCTCGTTTGGAGTTGCCTTCGTGCAAAGCCTGAGAAATCCTGATTGCTGATAACTCAAAATGATTATATCAGGCAGACTCGCTTTTAGGCAAGTCTGCCTTTTTTAATATTATTTAGCTGAAATTCAGCCAAAAATGACTAACTTTGCGACTTGCTTTTAACTTCTGTCCAATATTGACATCTATAATAGAAGCGATATATATATTCTGAACTAACAAGGTAGAAAAGATGAAGAAAAGGTTTTATGCCGCATTGCTGCTGATTGCAATGGCAATGGCTGATTTTTATGCGTTGGCAGGCTCAATAACTGGGAAGATTATTGATGCGGCCACGAAGGAGCCGATGGAATTCGTTAATGTCACCATCCGCAAAGTGGGGCAGGACAAGCCTATGCCTACGGGCGAGGCTACCGACGACAAGGGCGAGTTTACTCTTTCCAACATTGCCAATGGCAGCTATATCGTTAAGGTTACTTATGTCGGCTACACTGCTGTACTGAAGAATGCCGTCGTCACAGCCGAAAAGAGCAGTGTTGACCTCGGTACGCTCTCGATGAAGGAGGACAAGAATGTCCTGAAGGAGGTGCAGGTGGTTGGCGTGAAGCAGCAGGTCCGCTTCGACCTCGACAAGAAAGTTTATAACGTTGACCAGAACATTGCGGCTGCTGGTGCTTCGGCAAGTGAAATTCTTGAGACTGTGCCCAGTGTGGAGGTTGACAACGACGGCAACGTGTCGCTTCGTGGTAATTCTTCCGTTACGGTTTGGATTAATGGCAAGCCTTCGGGTCTTACTGCCGACAATCGTGGCGAAATCCTCGACCAGCTGCCTGCTGAAAGCATCGAGAAAATTGAAATCACCACCAACCCTTCTGCTAAGTACAGTGCTGAAGGCACTGCCGGCATTATCAACATTGTGCTGAAGCGCAATCGTCAGGGCGGATATTTCGGAAGTGTGCAGGCTGGTGTGAATTCCCTTGGCGGTTACAATCTCGGGGCGAATCTCAATTACAATAATTCCCGTTGGGACACTTATGTCAATGCCAGTGTCCGCTATCGCCACCGCACAGGTCATGATAATTCATGGCGCGATTACACCGATGGCTCTCATCTCTACACTCTTGGCGAGAACAAACGCCGCAACACTACTGGTTTCCTGCGTGCAGGCGCCACTTATCACCTCACCGCTAAAGATGATATATATCTGAATGGATTTGGAATGCTTGGCAGCGGCTGGAGCAGCAACGACATCACTTACGATAGCGATGTCCCCGGAAGTTTCTCTACTGGCCTTAACCACAGCCACACCGATCAGAAAAACCGTGGCGGAAATGTCGATTTCGGCTTCACCCATAAGTTCACCGACAGTCACACGCTCGACCTTTCAGTTTCGTTCAACACTTGGCGGATGCCCTTCAATTCACTCTATCACCGCCAGTTCACCTATGGCGATTCCATTGCCAACTCTTGGCAGTCGCAGGACAATCACATAAAGGTCAATAACTGGGTGTTCCAGATTGATTATGTCAATCAGTTCACCAAGCAGCTCAAGCTCGAAGCCGGTTACAAAGGCACTCTCAGCTATGAGGACAGCCCTCTCACCACTTACAGCGGCACTGCTGAAGATAATCTCACCGTTGATGCTGCTTTGTTCAATCGCTTCATCTACGATCAGAACATTCAGGCTGCTTATGCCACTTTCGGCGGAAAATTCGGCGATTTCAATTTTTCCGGCGGACTTCGTGGAGAATATTGGCACGATTCCATGCTCTCGCTTGGCTATGGCCAGATTCGCAGCGATTACACTCCTTTCAAGGTTGATAAATTCTCCTTGTTCCCAAGTCTGTTCCTCTCTTACAAGCTCCCGAAGGATAACGAGCTTCAGGTCAACTACACGCGCCGCATCCAGCGTCCGTGGGGCGGTCAGCTCAATTCGTTCAAGGACATCAGCGACCCTACCAACATTTCTTATGGCAACCCGTATCTGAAGCCTGAATATTCCAATGCCTTCGAGCTTAACTACATCAAGTCGTGGACTGACCATATTCTTTCATTCAGCGGCTATTACCGCACCACAAGCGATGTTATCCAGCGCATCAATTTCCTCGTGGGCGGCGTTATGAACAATACCAGCGAGAATGTTTCCCATTCCCGCACTGCCGGCAGCGAAATTGTCCTGAAGGACAAATTTTTCAAGAAACTTGACCTCACCACCACCGTCAATCTCTATTATTACAAGCTCGACGGATATGAATTTCTGCCTGATGGCGCCACAGCTCCCATCACCGGTGCTGCTCAGGACAATTTCTCGTGGAACATCCGCATGATGGCCTCCATGCAATTGCCGTGGGACATGAGTTTTCAGGCCAATGGCAATTACAATGCCAAGGAAATCATTGCTCAGGGCTACCGCAAGCCTCAGTTCAGAGTTGACCTCGGTCTGAAAAAGACCATTGGCAAATGGACTGTCACTCTTGGTCTGCGCGATGTGTTCAATTCCCGCAAGTGGCACACCGTCACTTCCGGCAACTCCTACACACAGGAGGCCGAGCACAGGGGCGGCGGTCGCAGGCTAAATTTTGCCATCACCTACAATTTCGGCAACATGAAAGCTAAAAAGCCTAATAAGCAAAAGGGTCAGCAGGATGAAGGCGGCAGTGGCTACGACAGTGGCGGTGGCGACGATTAATCCCGCTGATTTTCCGCAACTTATCATATATTACGCAAAATGTGTAACGCATTTTGCGTAATCCGAATGAAAGTGCAAATTCTTCTATATAAGTGAATATCATCGGCAACGTGGGTAAGTCAGTCACAACTTACTCTGTTTATGATGTGTTCTTTTCGCGCTGGCTTGCGAGGGCGTATTAGAAATTAATCACCGTCGATTTCAGAACGTTCAAGTTTGTGCTGATTCAGTTTTGTTGATATAAAAATCAGATAGGGCAGTGACTTTTCCGCCTCAAATTACATCCGTTTTTCTTGTGGTTATATCTGTAAACTTTTAAATAGCCAATTATCAATGCGATAGGGATTGCATGGTGTGTCGGCGTGATTTTCTGCTTACGCAATTAATTAATAATTTTGTAGTGGATTATTTATCTTTTTAATATTAATTTTTTGTCGTCATGAAGAAAACCGTTTTCTTGTTCATAGCAGCCCTTTTGCTCCTCACATGTTGCACACGTGGCCGATATTCAGCACGCCTTGTGGCAGCCGACAGCCTAATGAACGCCCATCCCGACAGTGCCTACGCCATCCTCAAGTCCATCAGCTCCGACACCCTCCCAAGCAAAGCCGACCGCGCATATTATGCCCTGCTTTTCACTCAGGCGATGTACAAGAATTACGACACCATCCGTTCCGATTCACTTATCAACATAGCCGTAAACTTTTTCAGCGACAATCACGACCGTGAAAAGTACACCCGTTCCTTAATCTACAAGGGTGCAGCCTTAAATGATATGGGGGATTTTCTCGGTGCCATGCATTCATACAAGGCTGCCGAAGCCAATGCCGATTCAACTGATTATGAAAACAAGGGCCAAGTAAATCTTAGAATGGCAGAATTATATAAAGACATGGAATTTGACAACAATATTTCTCTTGAAAAATATAAAAAGTCATTGTTGAATTTTGAGAAATCAGGCAATAAGAAATATCAACAAAAATGTTTGAATACTATTGGTTGCATATATCGTGCTTATCCAATCGACAGTGCATATAAATATCTGTTTCATGCTTTAAAGCTGTCTAAAGAACTTGGCGATAGTTCCGCAATTTACATGAATATCTCTTCACTTGCAAGGGCTTATTGGGCAGATTCCATGTATGAAAAGTGCAAAGATTATGCTGTATTTGCAATTAAAAATGGCAAGCAATACATGACGGACCAGGATTGCTATTATGATGCTGCATATAGTTATGCCAAACTTGGAAAAATCGATTCCGCTGAATACTATTTTAACCAAATCAAAGTCGGTAAAACCATTGAAGACATAGTTTCATGTGAATACACATTAATGCAAATATTAAGGGCAAAAGGTGATTACAAATCCGCATTGGAACATTATCTGAAATCTGAAAGTATGCTCAATTCTTTTACTCATAACACTGTACACAGTCAACTCCTTTTTTTTGAAAGGCAATACGACAATCAGAAAAATGAATTGGAAAAGGCCAAGTCAAGCAAGGAAAAAGTTCTCATTATTGCCTCATCCATAATTCTGCTCCTCATCGCTTGGATAATAATTGTCCGCAAGCGTGCCCAGATGCGCAATTATCAGGAACTGATTACCCGCCTGCAGGAGGAAAAGAGCGAATCAAAAATATCTTTGTTGCAGAACATTGACAAGGAGTCAAAACTTCAATCCATCCTGCAAAATCAGATTGTAAACA
>JAKVKZ010000049.1 GCA_022484565.1 Muribaculaceae bacterium | reverse complement strand
CAAAGCAATGTAAATGTGGTTGATGCAGGAATTGCCGAAGCCAAAGTGAATATGGACAATGCCGAGCGTGATTATCAGCGTTATCAGGCTCTGCTGAAAAAAGAGGCTGTGACCCAACAACAGTTCGACAATGTACGGACAATTTATGAATCGGCACGGGCACGCTATGAACAGGCTTCACGCCAGCGGACTGCATCGTCGATGGTGACTAATGAGCAGACAAAGCGCGTCGGGCAAAGCAGTGCGGCAATCAAAGTCGCTCAGGCTGCAGTGGAACTTGCCCGCCTGAATCTCGGCTACACCGTGATAATTGCAACTTGCGATGGAGTTATGGGCAGAAAGAACATTCACGAAGGTCAACTTGTTCAGCCGGGCCAGCAACTCGCCGATATTGTTGACGGCAGTGAAGTATGGGTAATTGCAAACTACCGTGAAACACAGATACATAACATAAGTGAAGGAGCAGAAGTTGAAGTCACAGCCGACGCCGTTCCCGACAGGAAATTCACTGGAAAAGTCCAAGCCATATCCGATGCCACAGGCGCAGCATATTCGCCAGTACCTCAAGGCAATGCTGCCGGAAATTTCGTCAAAGTGGAACAGCGTGTACCAGTGCGAATCATCATTAACGGGAAGCCCCATGAGCTTCGCCTGCTCCGTGCCGGATTAAATGTGGAATGTAAGGTAAAATATTGATTCAGTATGCCTAATCACATAATGCAGGGCAAAATCGACATGCCACTTTTCCGTGACTTCGTCCCTAAATTCATTCGCCCGTGGATATATCTATTTTTCGCCTTCGTTTTCCAATTGTCGGACAGCGTTTACCTTGTGTCCGCCAACCAAATGGCAAGCACCACAATCCTCACGCACGAGGATGTGATGATGTGCGGATTCTTTGCATTGGTCGGTGTAAACATGCCGTTTCCACTGCTTTTCCGGCTTAAATTCCGCTTCAAGAACAAGCAGATGCTGCTGGTCTGTGCAGTGTGCATTTTGCTTTGCAATGTCCTTGCACTTCATGTCACATCAATGCCGTTGCTGTGCGTAATGTGCTATCTGGCTGGGTTCTGCAAACTGTGGGGGACGTTTGAATGTATGTCGAACATCCAACTCTGGCTCACTCCCGAGCGCGATTTCAGCATCTTCTTCCCGTTCCTCTACATCCTTGTCCTCGGCGACATTCAGTGCAACGAATTATTCGGCACCTACATTGATTATTACTACGATTGGCACTACATGAACTATCTGCTCATGGCGCTGCTGTCGGTGGTGACATTGATTTTAGTGACATCAACAAAGATGTTCCATTTCATGAAGCAATTGCCACTCTACGGCGTTGACTGGCTTGGCGGACTGCTTTGGTCGGCACTGCTTCTTGAATTAATCTACATCTTTAATTATGGTGAATATTACAATTGGTGGGACGGTGAGAAAATCCGCCATGTCACTTATGCGGCAATAGTTACGGCGTACTTCTGCATTGGCCGAATGCGCCACATCCGCCATCCGTTCATCTCGCCTGCAGCTTGGAAATATAAACGGCTTTGGCCAATGCTCGCACTGTTTTTCGCCTCCGAACTGCTGTCGGCTTCGCCTAATGTGCTGCAAAATGCATTAGTCGGCGGAATATTACATTTCGATGTGCTACACACCGCAAATTTCACGGTTTTCATGATTATCGGCATCATTGTGGGCTGCTTTTTCACCCTTGAATGGGTCAACCGCATGCACTTCTCCTACGTGCGCCTGCTTTTTATAGGCTTTGCCACGCTTGTGGTTTATCAGATACATCTGTATTTCCTCGTGTCACCCGACGTGAACATTGAATTGTTCTATTTTCCGACATTTCTACGGAGTTTCGGTTACACAATAGTTTTCTGCGCCCTTACCATTTATCTTGAGGAAATGATGCCTTTTGAGCACTTTTTTCATGGGCTTTTCATAGTCGGCATAGTCCGAACAGGACTTGGAATGGCCATTGGCTCAGCAATCTACAGCTATGGGTTACGCTATGCCATAGCAGATAATTTGGCCCGATTCGGCACAGGCTCCAATGCGCCTGACTTCATGCAGGCTGTGACATTGATGAGCATCAAGCAATGCTATGGCTGGACGGCCATAATTGGCTGCATATTTCTGCTGCTGATTCTTCTTTTCGACACGCCGCCAGTACGTTACACCTTCAAAAAAATCCCGTATTGGAACGTGCTTGGCCGCAGAATGAAGAAAGCATACAGGAATGTAGCCTTGGAAGAAGAATAATGCGGCAAAATAGCCGCAAATTCTGCGGTTAAAATCAATTTTTTCACCGTATGATAGGTTTTGCGCCAAAAAGGAGCAATAATTACGCAAATTTTGCGGTTAAGTCGAGACTACGGATTAGCTTCAATTTGCTATTTCTGCATCCTTTCACTACCTTTGCGGTAAGAAATTCCAACCGAAAATGAAAAAGTTCGCAAAAGATTTCATTGTCAAGGACAACGTGACGCTCAGCAGTGCCTATGCGCTGCTCCGCCTTGCTCCTGTTGACGGCATTTTGCCTGAGATGCAGGCAGGGCAGTTTGTGCAGGTTGAGGTGAAAGGCTCAAAGACGACTTATTTGCGTCGTCCCATCTCAGTGAATTTTGCCGATTACGACGATGGCTTGTTGTGGTTGCTCGTCCGCAATGCCGGCGATGGCACACACGCCATGATTGAAATGCAGGTAGGCGAAGTGGTAAACATTGTTCTGCCTCTTGGTCATGGCTTTACCTCACCGTCCGACAAATCCGAATCTGTACTGCTCACCGGAGGTGGCGTAGGCGTTGCCCCACTCCTATTCTTCGGCAAAACTCTGAAGGATGCCGACTTTAATGTGTCGTTCCTTCTCGGGGCTAAGTCGGAGAAAGACCTTCTCGAACTCGATGAGTTCAGGAAATATGGCGAAGTTTTCATCACTACAGAAGACGGTTCACTTGGCGAACGTGGGTTTGTAACCATGCATTCAGTTCTGAAGCAGCGTCATTTCTCAAAAATCGCATGCTGCGGCCCCACACCGATGATGAAGGCTGTGGCAAAATACGCCAAAGCAAATGATATTGATTGCGAAGTGTCGCTCGAAAACGTTATGGCTTGTGGACTTGGCGCTTGCCTATGCTGCGTGGAGGACACCGTCGACGGCAATTTATGTGTGTGCAAAGAAGGTCCAGTGTTTAACATAAAACGATTGAAATGGCAGATTTAAGAGTAAATATCGGTGCTTTGAAGTTGAAGAATCCAGTAATGACTGCATCTGGAACCTTCGGCTATGGCGAGGAATTTGCCGATTTAGTGAATCTCGACCGCCTTGGTGGAATTTTGGTTAAGGGAACAACCCTAAACGCCCGCGAAGGCAATCCGTACCCTCGCATGGTGGAGACACCTTCAGGTATGCTTAATGCTGTAGGCCTTCAGAATCATGGTGTGGACTATTTCATCAGCGAAATTTATCCCAGAATCAAGGATATCGACACAAATATAATTGTAAATGTTTCAGGCGCGTCGCCCGATGATTATGCCGAAGTTTGCCGTCGCCTACTGCCGCTTGAGCACATTCCAGCCGTTGAGATTAACATCTCATGCCCTAACGTGAAGCAGGGAGGGATGGCTTTTGGAGTGACTTGTGAAGGTGCAGCAAGTGTAGTTAAGGCTGTCCGCAAAGTTTATGACAAAACAATGATTGTGAAGCTCTCGCCAAACGTTACCGACATAGCAGCCATTGCCCGTGCAGCAGAAGATGAAGGTGCCGACGCTGTGTCGCTCACCAACACTTTCCTTGGCATGGCAATCAATACCGAAACACGTCGCCCTTACCTTTCCACAATAACTGGCGGACTTTCAGGTGCTTGCATCAGGCCAATCGCAGTGCGCATGGTTTGGCAGGTTGCCAACGCCGTGAAAATTCCCGTTATCGGGCTTGGCGGAATCATGAACGGGCGCGACGCAGTGGAATTTCTGCTTGCCGGAGCAACTGCCGTTCAAGTAGGAACTGCAAATTTCATCGACCCATCCGTCACTGAAAAAATAATTGATTACATCGACGATTATCTCAACCGCCACAATCTCAATTCTGTCGCTGACATTGTCGGCGGCATGTTATAAGTAAGTCAACTTTCCCAAATATCACATTATAATACTGTAGTTTCAATGTTTTTGTGTAATTTTGCGGAACAATAATGTAAAATTCATCATTCTCCAAAAATATGATAACATTCTTCAAATTGGGGTCAGCGACCATCTACGCTGTGGATTCGCATAAGGCCCTAAGTGATATTGAAATTGAAAAGTTCAGGTGGCTGCTCGACGGAGCAGAGCCGATAGCTGAGCCAGCACTGCATGGCACGTTTATAGGCCCCCGCCGCGAAATGATTACTCCATGGAGTACAAATGCCGTTGAAATCACCCAAAACATGGGAATCAGCGGCATTATTCGTATTGAACAGTTCACCGCCGTAAGGCAGAAAGAGCCGAAATTCGACAAGATGCTCCAACGCGTGTATCACACTCTTGATGCCGACACTTTCAAAATCACCAAGCAGCCTGATCCGATTGTCTATATCAACGACATTGAAGAATATAACAAAAAGGAGGGATTGGCACTGAATCCTGATGAAATAGGCTATCTTAAAGGACTTGCCGACAAACTTGGCCGCCCACTCACCGACAGTGAAGTATTCGGCTTTTCACAAGTGAACTCCGAACATTGCCGCCACAAAATTTTCAACGGCACTTTCATCATCGACGGCAAGGAAATGCCAGTGTCGCTCTTCAAACTTATCAAAAAGACCTCACAGGTAAATCATAACAAACTCGTTTCAGCTTATAAGGACAATGTGGCTTTCGTCGAAGGCCCTGACATTGAGCAATTCGCTCCAAAGAACCCCGAAAAGCCTGATTTCTTTGAGGTCAGGAAGATTAAATCGGTGATCTCACTGAAAGCCGAAACCCATAACTTCCCTACAACAGTTGAGCCTTTCAATGGCGCAGCCACAGGTAGCGGCGGTGAAATACGCGACCGTCTCGGCGGAGGACGCGCAAGTTTGCCATTGGCTGGTACTGCCGTCTATATGACTTCGTACCCACGCACTGAGGCCGACCGCAAATGGGAAATCTGCACAATGCCTCCACGCCCTTGGCTATATCAGACTCCTGAAGAAATTTTGATTAAGGCATCAAACGGGGCTTCCGACTTCGGCAACAAATTCGGCCAACCGCTGATTTGCGGTTCTCTGCTCACTTTCGAACATGTAGAGCGCGGGAGTGAATTTGCTTACGATAAAGTCATAATGCTTGCCGGTGGCGTAGGCTTCGCCAATGAACGCGATGCCATAAAAGGCACGCCGAAAGCAGGCGAGAAAGTTATTGTAATGGGTGGTGACAACTATCGCATCGGTATGGGCGGCGGTGCAGTTTCATCAGTAAATACTGGACAATACGACAATTCAATTGAACTAAACGCCGTGCAGCGTGCCAATCCAGAGATGCAGAAACGTGTGTCGAACGTCATCCGCGCTCTTGCCGAGGCCGAAGATAACCCAATAATTTCTGTACACGACCACGGAGCCGGCGGCCATCTCAATGCCTTGTCGGAACTCGTTGAAGACACTGGCGGAAAAATCGACATGAGTGCCCTGCCAGTCGGCGACCCTACTCTTTCATCAATGGAAATCATCGGAAATGAATCACAGGAACGTATGGGATGCGTGGTTGAGCCAAAGGATGTTGAGCACATCCGCAAAATTGCCGAGCGCGAACGTGCACCGTTCTACGTCGTGGGCGACACCACTGGCGACGACCGATTTGTGTTTGAGCAAAAAGATGGCGTAAAGCCTATTGACTTGGCCATGAGCGATATGTTCGGCAGTTCGCCAAAAACTGTGATGACTGACGTGACAGCACCGCATAATTTCCGCGACATAAAATATGCACAGAACAAACTTGACGAATACATTGAAACAGTTCTCCAACTTGAAGCTGTGGCCTGCAAGGATTGGCTCACCAACAAGGTTGACCGTTCCATTACCGGCAAGATTGCACGTCAGCAATGCGTCGGTGAAATTCAACTTCCTCTTAGTGATTGCGGTGTAGTTGCTCTTGATTACACCGGTACTTCAGGCATTGCCACTTCACTTGGACATGCGCCACAAGCTGGACTTATCAATCCAGCTGCAGGGTCGGTGCTTTCCATAGCTGAGGCATTGACAAATATAGTGGGCGCAAATCTCCGCGAAGGACTGAAAACAGTTTCACTCAGTGCAAACTGGATGTGGCCTTGCCGCAACAAAGGCGAGGATGCAGGCCTTTACAGCGCTGTGCAGGCTTGCAGCGACTTTGCTTGCGCTCTTGGAATCAATATTCCAACTGGCAAGGACAGCCTCTCGATGACGCAAAAATACGGCAACAAGAAGGTGCTTGCACCTGGCACCGTAATCATCTCGGCCTCTGGCGAAGTTGCTGATGTCCGCAAGACGGTTTCGCCAGTGATTCAAAATGTTAAGAGTACTCTATACTATATCGACTTCTCCAATGCACCACTCGAACTTGGCGGTTCAGCTTTTGCACAATCGCTCAATTTCGTCGGTAAGAACACCCCTACGGTGGAAAGCGCCGAATATTTCGCAAAGGCATTCAACGCAGTCCAGGCACTCGTAGCCGCCAACCGCCTTTTAGCTGCGCACGATGTGTCGGCTGGAGGACTGGTCACAACATTGCTTGAAATGACATTTGCCAACATTAATGGCGGCATTGAAGCAAACATTGACGCTTTCAACGACCCTGACAAAATAAAAATTCTGTTCGCTGAAAATCCGGCTCTCGTAATCCAAGTTTCAGAAAAGGACAAAGCGAAAGCTGAAAAGGTGCTTGGTGATGCCGGTGTGCGTTTCTTCGCTATCGGCAAACCTACTGCCGAACGCATACTCAACATTACGCACAATGGCAAGCAATACATGATGTTTATTGATCACCTGCGCGATGTATGGTTCAAATCATCCTATCTACTTGATTGCAAGCAAAGCGGCAACCGCTGCGCAAAGAATCGTTTCCTCAACTATAAGCGCCAGCCAATAAGCTTTAAATTGCCTAAAGGTTTCACAGGCCGTGCCGCTGATTTCGGCATCACGGGATTCAGCCATAAGCCAAGCGGCATAAAGGCTGCCATAATCCGTGAAAAAGGTGTGAATGGCGACCGTGAAATGGCCTACTCGCTCTATTATGCCGGCTTCGACGTGAAGGACGTGCATATTACCGACCTTATCAGCGGTCGTGAGACGCTTGAAGATGTGAACATGATAGTCTTCTGCGGCGGTTTCTCCAATTCCGACGTTCTTGGCTCGGCTAAAGGCTGGGCGGGAGGTTTCCTTTGGAACGAAAAAGCGAAGAAAGCCCTTGGCGATTTCTATGCCCGCAACGACACTCTAAGCCTTGGAATATGCAATGGCTGCCAAGTGATGATTGAGCTTAATCTCATCAATCCTGAACACGCGCAGCGCACCCGCATGGAGCATAACGATTCCCATAAATTCGAGTCGGATTATCTTGGGCTTACCATTCCAAAGAACAATTCAGTTATGTTTGGTTCGCTCTCAGGTTCACGGCTCGGCATTTGGGTGGCTCACGGCGAAGGAAAATTCAATATGCCTGAACCAATCGACAAATACAACGTTGTGGCTGAATACACTTATCACAGCTATCCTGCAAATCCGAATGGCTCGCCTCACGGTGTAGCCGGACTTGCTTCAGCCGATGGCCGTCACCTCGCAATGATGCCGCATCTCGAACGCGCCATCTTCCCATGGCAATGCGCTTACTATCCAAAAGAGCATCTTTCGGATGAGGTCACTCCTTGGATTGAGGCCTTCGTGAATGCCCGCAAATGGATTGAAAATCACACAAAGTAATTCCCATTACTAGCACAAAAGCGCCTGAAGCTACTATTGCTCCAGGCGCTTTTTTATGATTTGTCCTCAATCAATAATTAAGTCCGAATTGCCACAGCGGAATCACATTCCCATGAGCATACTCTATCTCATCTTTCACCACATAACCTTCGGCAGCTTCTCGTATTTGTCTTGAGCCTTTATTCTTTCCGCCGATTTCAAATGTCTTTCCATCAATCACAAAGTCAGAAATCCGCGATGCCGTCACCTCGTTTCGCACTCTGAGTTGACTTAAGAAAAACGTCTCACGCACATTCCCTATTTCCGCTTTGTCACCCGAAAGTGAATAAATCAGACTTGTATTGTCGAGATACACTTTCTGCACTTTGCCAAGTCCGCGAATACCAGTGGTGTCATCCCTAAGTTGCCCTATCATTCCGGCATCTTCAATGAACTGCAGATAATCACCGATGTCATTACGGCTCACTGACAATATTTCAGCAAGTTTTGAGAAATTCGGCTTGAACGGCACACTATCGGCTATTATCGCAAGCAACCGTTTAAGTTTCATCGCTGTGGTTGCGGAAATTTTCGCATAAGCCGGAATATCATTTTCAAGCGTTTGCGCCACTATCTGACTCATTTTTTCTTCATAGCCATTTTCATTCGAAAACGGATAATAGCCTTTGCGCAAATACTTGTTATAATATAGCAATGGTGTCTGCAAAGCCTCCAACGCGACTTTCCCTGTTATTATTTCATCCAACGAATACACTGGCATGTCAATGCCATGGCACAGCTTCAGATATTCTCTGAACGACATTCCCTGCATCGAATACATCACCGCACGACGGCTCAAATCCGACACTCCTTTCTTTATATCAAGCACAGACGAGCCAGTAAAGACCACCTGCAAATCGGGGTGATAGTCATAGATAAGTTTCAACTCTCTAGACCAATCAGCATACTTGTGAATCTCGTCAATTATCAGATATTTCAACCCGCGCTTAACGGCTGCATCAGCTAAATCCAAAATTCTGTGGTTTGCAAAATAAAAGTCATCGGCATTCACATATAAAGCTATACTCTTGTCGAGTTGTTCCTTGATGTGTTGCAGCACAAGTGTGGTTTTCCCCACACCTCTTGGACCGGTAATGCCTATCATCCTATTTTCCCAGTTTATGTCAGCGAAGGCATAGCGATGGAAAGCAGTTTTTGTACGGTCTAAAAGTTTGCCATATATTTCAATTAATCTGTCCATAATGCAGCTATATGTTTTTTATGCTGCAAATATAATCATTTTTTGCACCCACAAGGTGCATTTTTTCAAATAAATTGCACCTATTAAGTGCAATTTTATGAATATTTTGCACCTTGAAGGTGCATTTTTGCCATTAATTAGAGAATCAATCAGCAGGAAATGCTGGATTTACTTTAGTTGAGCAGTGCCTTTACTTCCTTCACAAATTCCTCATCGGCCAAGTTATATGGTAACCAATGGATTGTGAAGCCTCGGCGCTCCATGCCGCGGAACCAAGTCATTTGGCGCTTGGCAAACTGATGGATTGCCGTTTCAAGTCCTCCAAACATTTCATCGTAGGTTATCTCTCCTATCACATATTGCGTGATGAATTTGTATTCCAATCCATAATAGATGAGATTTTCAGGCTTTACACCGCTTTCCACAAGTCGGCGGATTTCATCCACCATTCCAAAGCTGAAGCGGGCTTTCAGACGCTCTGTGATGCGCTCACGGCGTTCTTCTCGGCTGATGTCAAGCCCAATTATCAATGCTTCCACTGGATGCGGCTCGGTAAGCACTTTCAAGCCGGGATTGTCGTGATAGTATTTGTGAATTTCAATGGCACGTATGGCACGCTTCGCTGTGTCGAAATCAGTGACATTATGAAGTGTCTTGTAACGCTCTAAAATCGCCTTCAGCTGCTCCAAAGTCTTGTCTTGGAGAGTTGCCCGCAATTCCTTGTTTTCGGGCACAGGCGGCAAAGAAACGCCTTTCAGCACAGTTTCAAGATACAATCCAGTCCCTCCGCACAGAATTGGCTGTCGGCCACGAGCCACAATATCCGCGTAAGCCTCTCCATAATCGTGAACGTATTCAAACAGATTATATTTGTAGCCGGCATCGCAGATGTCGATAAGGTGATACGGCACTTCACCGTATTCGTCAAGGTCTTTTCCCGTGCCAATATCCATGCCACGATACACTTGGCGAGAATCGGCACTGATTATTTCACCGCCCAATGCTCTGGCCAATGCAACTGCCTTCCCAGTCTTGCCCGAAGCCGTCGGACCTGTTATTACTATCAGCGGATTGGCCACGGCTTATTTCAGATTCTTGTCGAAGAAATCAAGCACTTTCAGGTATAGCGGATAACGCGCATCGCAACCGTTGATTGAATGGTTCATTCCGGCAAACACCATCATGTCCATTATCTTGTTTTGCGAAGTCAGTTCCGATGCGAATTGCAGCATGTTTGCTATGTGCACGTTATCGTCGGAAGTTCCTGCCATCAGCAGCAGTTTACCCTTTAAGTTGCCTGCTCTGAGCAGAGGAGCAGCACTGCGGTATCCGTCCTCATTCTCACTTGGAGTGCGCATAAACCGTTCGGCATACACTGCATCGTAAAGTCGCCAATCAGTGACAGGCGCAATTGCCACGCCTGCAGCATATTTGCTGCCAGCATCGGTCATTGCCATCAACGTCTCATATCCTCCGTAGCTCCAGCCCCAAATGCCTATTTTCGAGGCATCTACATAGCTTTGTTGCGCCATGTAACGTGCGGCTGCAAGTTGGTCAATGGTCTCATATTTTCCAAGGTGCATATACACGGTAGATTCGTATTTTTTCCCATGCCCGCCAGAACCGCGACCATCAACGCAGGCAATCACATAGCCTTGAGTGGCGAAATATTCTTCCCATTCGAATTTCCATTCATTCAGCACCTGCTGCACGCCTGGACCGCTGTACTGCGACATTATGACAGGGTATTTTTTCGACGGGTCAAAACCAGTTGGCTTGATAATATAGCCTTCAAGCGTGGTGCCGTCGCTTTCCATTGTGAAGAATTCCTTTACAGGCACATTAGCTGCCGTGTAAGTCTCAGCATACGTGCGGTTCATCTCCATTTCGCGCTCCTGCTTGCCCTTAGTGTTGCACACGGTATATTGGTCGGGCGTGCGAGCGTCGCTGAAACGCTGCACATAATATGCGAAATTGCTGCTGAATTTTGCGGAATATGTTCCTTTTGTCGAACTCATCCGGGTAATCACGCCCTTGAGGTCAACTTTCGATAATGAGCGGTTAACGGCACCGTCCTGAGTTGACTGGAAATAGCAAACCTTTGCTATCGGGTCATAGCCATAAAAGTCCGTGACGTTCCAATTACCTGTTGTAAGTTGCTTCATCAGTGAGCCTACATTGCTGTATTGATACAGATGCGTCCAACCGCTGCGTTCACTTGGAATGATGAAGAAATTATCGTAGAATTTCACTTTCTGGGCCAATTCCGTATTAATCCAACTTTCGGAGTCCTCCGAATATGCCAGTTTTGCCATAGTGGAACGAGGATTCACCGCATAAATCCGCAACTGGTTTTGCGTGCGGTTCAAAGTCGTCACCATCAACCTGTCAGGCTGAGGTGCATAGGTTATGGCCGGAATATATGAATCAGCATCAATCGGAAGTTGCATCGTCTTGCTGTCGCGGTTATCCACATTGTAACTCACAACGCTGACTTTCGACACTTTTTCTCCAGCCACAGGATATTTATAGTCAAGACTGCCGGGATATTTTTCATAATCCTGATTAGGCTCGCAGGAATTGTTGTAGAGCGGCACATGGTACAACGGCACATCCGTCTCGTCAAAACGGATAAACGACAATATTGCATTGTCGGGCGACCAGCAGAAAGAATTAAGCATATCGAATTCCTCCTGATACACCCAATCGGGAATGGCGTTGCGAATTTTATTTTTCATGCCGTCGGTCGTAACTGCCACGTCAGTGCCGTAATCAAGTTTGCGGATATGCACATTGTTGTCCTTTACGTATGCCACCATGCGCGAGTCAGGCGAGAATGTCGGTATCTCCTCTCCTCCCGCTGTGGATAGTTTCGTCAATTTATTGTGTCGGACTTCAAACGTATAGTAATCAGCCTTGATTGAATGGCGGTAAACAGGTTCAGAGTTTGTATATAGAAGTATCTGGCTGCCGTCAGCCGACATTATATATCCGTCCCATTTTTTAACGGTGCAATCACGCGCGGTGCTGCTGTCGAACACGGTCTCTACTGTCGCTCCCGTCTTATAGCTGATTTTGTTGATTTTTGAGCCACCTACCATTTTATAATAGTTTTCTCCGTCAGCTGCGGGCGTTATGCTGCCTGCCGTCCTTGGACTATGTTGCGAAAGCACTGCGTCCTGCAATGTGAATGCGCTGCTGCAAAGGGCAAACGATGACAGAATCATTACAATTGCTAAAATCTTATATTTCATATCTCTAATTTAAATTAAGAGGAAAATTATTATTCAGTTATCCATCCTCGTTCAGGATGAATTACACTTATATCAACATGCAAAATTAATTATTCTTTTCTCAATTTCCGCATCATTGGTCAACTTTTACGATTTCACAAAATATTGTTGTGCTTATCGATATTCTGTTGTATATTTGCAAAATTATTAATGTAAAACAACCTATGTCACTTAAACAACACCTTCTTCCGCTGTTTACTGTCATGATGCTTCTTGCTGTTTTCGGGTCGGTTTCAGCAAAAGGCATTTTCTACAGTGCGGTGGCGCGAATGTCCGACGGCTATGTAGCTTCCAAATCAGCAATCAGCATAACGGCGGAAATCCTCGACAAGACAAATTCCAAATCACCCATTTATTCCGAATCCCACGATGCAGTGACCGACAGCCTCGGACGATTTTCCGTTTATATCGGAAAAGGCAACGTCATCAGCGGCAAGTGGGACAGCATCAACTGGAGTACGCAAAAATTCTTGCGCATTTCATCAATGGTCAATGGCAAATCGCATGTAAGTCTTGGTGTAGTCAGCATCAATGGCGCACCTAAATCGCTCGCTGCCTCAACCACCGACACTCTCTATAACTATTCTCCCGACGGCACAAAATGGTTGCTTACTGTGAACGACGTCGGAGATTTGGCTTGGAAGAAAACTGCCAGTTCCGATTCCGACACCACCGTCGTTTATCCGCAAAGCAAATGGCCTGATAAGCTTTATCTTGTGGGTAATATAAACAGTTGGGACCCTACTACCGCCGAGGCATTCACACGTGCTGCAAACGGAATTTTCGTCATGGACCGCCAGCTCACCACAGGCAATGTCATTAAATTCATAAAGGTACAGTCATGGAATGGCGACCTCGACTGGAGCGGAACGTCAGGCGATGTGAATGTCGCCGCACCTTTGAAGGAATGGGGCAACACACCGGAGTTTCAGGGTGATACGGGCACTTACCACATTCTTGTGGATTTCACGAAATACACTCTCACTATCACCAAAAAGAATTGAACATGAAAAAAATAATCTGCATTTCAGCCTGCTGTCTATCTTTCTTGGCAGTGACGGCGCAACAGACGGTTAATTCCGCTTATGCAGCCGGCAACGGTTGCGAAGTGTCGCTCGGCGAAGCTGTCACTGGTGACATTGCGGGCAGTGACGGGCAACTTACTCAAGGTTTTCTGCAAGGCGTACTGACAGTTTCACAATCTTCCATCAACAAGACTCTTTCAGATGGCCGCAAGTTGTTTATCCTCTATCCGAATCCAGTGAAATCGGTTCTCAACGCCAAATGTCAAGGCAATGTCGATGCCGTTTTCAGCCTCTATAGCGCTTCAGGAGAATTTATTCTCCGTCAGGCGCTCCAGCAGCAAACCACATCAATCGATTTATCTTCAATTCCTGCCGGCATCTATGTGGCAAGGATTATTTCATCCGACAATAAAAACGTATATAACGAAACTAAAATAATTAAGCATTAATCATGAAAAGATTCTTATCAATCATATTACTCACGATTCTGATTATCCCGTTCGCCTTGGGCGAAGGCTTTAATTACACGGCTACTGTACGCGATGCCAATGGTTCATTGCTCACTGGCCACAGCATTCAGCTCCGCGTCTCCATTCTGCTCGGCTCAGCCACTGGCAGCGCCACTTATGTGGAGCAGTTCGCCACCACCACCAACGCTTATGGCGTGGCAAGTGTGGTTGTAGGAAATGGCACTTCCATTTCAGGTGACTTTTCTTCAATCGACTGGAGCAAGGACTTGTATCTTAAATCTGAGGTATCCGCCAATGCCGACGGCAACTTCACTGAAATCGCCACTACTGAAATTGCGGCAGTGCCCTATTCAATGCACAGCAATTCGGCAAATGCCCTCACTCTCACATCGCCTAACGGCAGCCATTGGAGTGTAAGCGCCGACAACTCTGGCAACCTTGTAAGCACCCCGCTGGATGCCTCAAGCACTCCTGAGTACGGCACTGTTGACTATATTTTCGATAAAAACGCACTGCCTACAATCACAGTTGAAATATCAACTGCCGAATGGAACAAGTTGCTCACCAATTTTGACACCAACCCGAACAATGAGGATTGCGTCGTCGCAAATCTATATTTCAATAAGTATGGCGTAATCAACGAACTCGACAGCATCGGTCTGCGTCTGCGTGGCAACACTTCCCGCGTGCGTCCTGAAGGTGCTACCGGCGAACTGCACAATGCCACCAACCCTGATTGGCATCACTGCCACTTCGGTTTCCGCTTCGCAAAATTCAAGGACAGCAACAGCCTGTCGGGTACCGACCGCGTTGACCTCCGTTGGGCTAATAACGACCCTACTTATGTGCATGAAATGTACAGTTACGACATGATGCGCCGTTTCGGCATCTGGACTGCTCCAAAGTCAAGCTATTGCCGCTTGAAAATAAAGATTAAGGAAGACCAGACCACAGCATATTATGGCGTTTATGAAATGTTTGAAAGCCCCGACGACCAATATCTTGCTGACCGTGCCGCTCTTGGAAAAATCAAGAAAGCCTCCGGTTTCCTTTGGAAAATGAGCTGGGGAAGTGGCGTTTGTGCTTCGCTCGAAGCAGGTCATGCCGACGGCAGCTTAATGGGTATTGAGAACATTCAGCTCACCGGCACTTCCACCTCATTCACCTACGATTATAAGAGCAAGAAGAAAAAGTTTGACACAGCCAAGGCTCAGTTCATGCAGTTTATTTCTAACCTGAACACCAAGACTGGTGACGACTTTGTGGCTTGGGCCGATACCACTTTAGATGTTGACCTTCTGCTCCGCGCCACGGCTGCTACAGTGGCTCTCGGCCAATGGGACGATTACTGGTGCAATGGCAACAACTATTATCTTTATTTCGACACCGACGGCAAATGCTACTATGTCCCATACGACTTCGATAATGCACTCGGCACTTCAAGCAGTGCCCTGATGTACAATCCAGGCACTCAGGATCCATTGAATTGGGGTTCAAGCACTAACCGCCCATTAGTCACTAAGATTCTTGCAGTTGACAAGTGGAAAACTCTCTACAAGAAATATCTCGCCGACCTCATTTCAGCCGACAATGATTACTTTGATGCCGACAAGAGCATTGCCCGCATTAAGGCTTGGCAGGCTAAAATCAAGGATTATGTGAAGAATGACACTGGCGAAGATGGCGCTATCTACGACAAATCCGCAAGTTGGTCAACAGGCATTACCAACTATCGCCTCCTCACAGGCGACGATAATGGCGGCACTGGCAGCACCGACCCTAATTTCTTCCGCACACGCATCAAGACCATTAAGGCTGCTGTTCAGTAAATTTCATTTTCAATCTCATATTTGCCGTGGCACAATTTCATAAAGTGCCACGGCATTTTTTTGCTATTAATCGAAAAAACAATTATTTTTGTAAAAGAAATTACACGTATGTACGAACCTCTTGCTGAACGATTGCGCCCACGCTCCCTCGACGAGTATATCGGGCAAAAACACCTTGTCGGTCAAGGTGCTGTGCTGCGTCGCATGATTGAAAGCGGCAATATATCCTCGTTCATTCTTTGGGGACCTCCGGGCGTTGGCAAGACCACAATAGCCCGCATTATCGCCGAGCAGATTAAAGTGCCTTTCTACACTCTGTCGGCTGTATCTTCGGGTGTGAAAGATGTACGCGACATTCTCGACCGTTGCAAGGCCGATGCCGAGAGCGTCTTCTCCAAGGGCCGCCCTATTCTTTTCATCGACGAAATTCATCGGTTCAACAAGTCGCAACAGGATTCACTGCTTGGTGCTGTGGAGCGTGGAACAGTCACTCTGATTGGTGCCACAACCGAAAACCCTTCGTTTGAGGTGATTCGCCCGCTTCTGTCGCGTGCCCAGGTGTACGTGCTTAATCCGCTTGAAAAGGAAGACCTTCTCGAACTTCTCAACCGTGCGGTCACTACCGACAAAATGTTTGAAGGCCGTGAGGTGAAAATTGAAAGCACTGATGCGCTGCTCCGCTTTTCCGGCGGCGATGCCCGCAAACTTCTAAACATTCTCGACCTGATTATGCAGTCGCTAAATGCCACTGAACCTTTCGTAATCAATGATGAGATTGTCACCGACCGCCTGCAGCAGAATCCTATGGCTTTCGACAAGAACGGCGAGATGCACTACGACATTATCTCGGCTTTCATCAAATCGGTGCGTGGCAGTGACCCTGATGCCGCCATTTATTGGCTTGCACGGCTCATTGCAGGGGGCGAAGACCCCAAATTCATTGCCCGACGCCTCGTCATTCTTGCCAGTGAGGACATCGGCCTTGCCAATCCCAACGCTTTGCTGCTTGCCAACGCCACTTTCGATGCGCTTGCCAAGATTGGTTGGCCTGAAGGTCGCATAATTCTTGCGGAATGTGCCATCTATCTTGCCACTTCGCCCAAGAGCAATTCCGCCTATCTCGCCATCGACAGTGCCTTGCAGTTCGTGCAGCAGTCTGGCAACGCTCCTGTGCCTCTTCATCTACGCAATGCGCCCACCAAGCTCATGGAGCAACTTGGCTATGGCAAGGATTACAAGTATGCCCACGATTTTCCGGGCCATTTTGTCAATCAGCAGTATATGCCTGAGGAAATTCACCATCCCACTTTTTGGAATCCGTGTCCAAACCCGCAAGAGGCTAAGTTGCAGGAACGTATGAACAAATTATGGCATCCCGATAGCGAAAATTCCTAATCTTTCCTTTTGGGACTTTCCGCATACTTTTTCACCTCCTCGTACACGTCGAGCAGACGGTAAATTATTGATGAATAAGCGTATGCCTTCGTGTTTTCATCCTGTTTTTGCTTTAATGCGCCTTCGCCATTGAGTAAATGCTCATAATTTAAAATCACATCAACTGCACTCACTGCATTTTGATTTGATGTATATGGATATTTCTCCATGAATTTCACCACTTCCTCTATGGCACGCTCCTTTATTTTGTACACGTTTGCAGGCGTAACGCGTGTTGGTCCTAAAAGTTTGCTTTTGATTCCTTCTGAAATATGTTTCTGTGTCAACCGCATTGCCACCTCTTCGCCTGTGTATCCTTCAATCTGCTTCATCATCACATACTTGCAGTCATTATCATCAAGTTCACGGATTGCCTCATACATGACTTCCACTCGCTCCAGTTCATTGTATGGGCGTGGCGACAAATACTCTCTCAATTCTTCAGCATCAACCCCTTTTCCGTACATTCCAGGCAACCGCTTAATGAAAATCCGTCGGGCTACTCCCGATATCCACGTGCTAAAAGCCGTTGTGCCGTCATATTCCCGCAGTTCTTTGTACAGTCCCTTAAAGAGGTAATATTCAAGTTCAGCAAGCATATCGAAAAAATAGTCACCTTCTCCGTCAATAAGCCGATATTGATTCCTCAACAGTTCGAAATAGCGACCGTATATAACGTACACAAGCACATCGCCTGCATTCTCACCGTTCAGAATCCGCAGTCGCAGCATCTCATCACTCATCGACCCATAAATGGCGAAAAGCTGATTGATTTTATCGCTGATTAATCGATTCATACTGCAAAATTACTGCTTTTTTTCTTTTCTTATGCTATCTGCTTCATTGCAATTACAATGGAATTCGCTACTTTTGTAATTATAATGACATATCTCGTATGAAAGCTCTTAAAACATATTCAGCCCTAACGCTTGCAGCAATGGTGTACTGCCTGCTGGCACCCTTTAATTGCATAAGAGCGAATAACAATCATTCTGCTATGAATCAAAGTTACACTTCTCTCGATACTATCGATGGCCAACTGCTGCTGGTCACTCCTCACTATTTCAATCTTGAATTCACCACAGGCATTTGTCCAGATGAAGGTGATTCATCCATCATTCTCTGCACCGAGGCGGCTTTCACCAGCCAAATTCTCGACCATTTCATTGAGAGCAACATCGTAGGCACTCATCTGAGCCACGGCATTATTGAGCCAGGCCCTCGCGACCCAGTGGTAAATGGCAGTTTTGCCTGCATCAACGGAAAGTGTTATTTCCATCAAGGTGAAGATTTGCAGCTCGCCCGGCAAGCCAAGTCAATGGGTGGTGTGTTTTTCATGCAGAACATCATCATCTGCAACGGAGTTGAAATCACCCAAAACAGGATGTATGCCAATCGTCCCAATAAAATCGAGATTTTCCGTTGTCTTTGTGAATACAACGGCAAATTATGCATCATCCAAAGTCTTGCGGAACAACCTTACGCTGCCTTCGTTACCGCCCTCATGAAAGCTAAAGTCACCAATGCCATGTATCTCGATATGGGTGGCGGTTGGAACTATTCATGGTATCGCGACTGTCAAGGCTGCCTTACTCGCTTCTTTGAGAAATTCAATCCGTCCTACCAGACCAATTGGATAGTGTTCCGCAAATCCATGTAGCTCAAAACGCCACATACGCGCTTATTCCTATGCTTTTCTTCATATAGAAGGGTGCTACCGACACATTATCAAGCCTTTTCTTTCCGAAAATCAATTTATGAAGTGACGGATATAGCCAATATGCGGCCTTGACGCTCAATATGCCGATTCCTGCCCCTGCTATCACATCTGTAGCCCAATGACGGTTGTTCGACATCCGCATCACTCCTACTCCCGTGGCCACCATATAGCCTCCAACCCCTATCCATGGCGACACGTCCTTATATTCCTGCCACAGGAGTTCAGCACCCATAAAAGCCGTTGCGGTGTGTCCCGACGGAAATGAATTATAGCTCGACCCGTCAGGTCGTTGCTCTCTTACTGTATGTTTAAGCACATTCACGGTTAATGCCATTATCGCGCACGATGTGCCGAGAAGCAGCGTGTTCTCCTTATAATCATGCCTCCCTTTCACTCCACACAATCTAAGTCCGTACAATGCAGCTGATGGCAAATACTGCACTACGTTATCAATCCTGTTGCGGCGGCGTATGTTTTCTTGGATTTTCTCATTCACATCGCGGTTTCTGCCTTCCACCCAGTCACTTGTCAACCCCATCACGCCTGCACCAATCATGCCGACTGGAGCAACTAACTTCAGAATGCTAAATTTGTAAGCAGCAGAGTCAGCCTTTGCCACTTTGCACGTATCAATGTTATTTGACGATGCGTAATTAAACGAAGTGGCAAAAGCAAAAACCGCTACAAATAGTCCTCTACAGATTCTCATCATATTTTATCTCATGATTGTTTTTCGTCTTTCCGTTTCCGAATCTCCACGATAGTCCCACATAGAAAATCCTTGCCGTACGCTTACGTTCAACCCTCTGCTTCAGTAGCGGAATATCTATGGTTTCCACATATCTGAACGTGTTGAATAAATCGGAAGCGGTAGCTATCAATGAAATTCCATATTTAGGGAAGTCGTATTTTGCTCCTAAATTTGCTATGTATGTGGCATTTCTATGACCTTGCGGAGTGAGAGTTGAAGAATTGTAATGAGTGTTCAGCTGAATCGCGAAATTATCGGTCACGTTCGCATTGGCATTGAGGGCCATGAGCCATGCCATTGCTCCTTTACGGCTTGAATAGCCAAGGTCGCTTGCATCAATCTGGTTATAGAACACATTGGAACTTAAATCCACCTTTACACTCTTTATGGGTGACCAGTCAAAGACCATTTCCACACCACCATCAAGGCTATTATTCATGTTCTGCATGGTCGTTGTCATCACGCCTTTGGCATCAGTTGTGGTTATATCGGTCATTTTGTTGGTGGTATAGCGGCAATATGGCGTAAGAATCACTGAAGATGAAGCATGCTTCCATTCCCAACCGGCTTCTATTGAATGTATCTTCTCAGGACGCAGGTACGGGTTTCCCTTTCTGATATTATATGGGTCTTTATATTCAGGAAATGGATTCAGGTCATCTCCTTCAGGACGGTTTACCCGCAAAGAGTAATTCAGCTGGAATTCATTGTTGCCGTCGAGTTGGTAGGTAGAATGGAATGTGGGATAAAGATAGAAATAATTGTCCTTGATTTTCTGATTCAAAGTCAATAGATTCGATGTGATGAGCGACATTTCAGCCCTTAGCCCTAATTCCGCGGCAAAACGCTCATTGAAATGGCGCTCGTATGTGCCGTAAAGCGAGTGGACACGCTCACGGAATGTGTAGTCATTGCTCAAGTCAAGGTTTTTCACCCAACTGCCATTGATTAGATTATCAACATAGTAGAACATGTCGCTGTTGTCGATTTCCGCCTCATAGCCTGCCACGAGTTTATCATTGTTGCTGTTCTTGCTCTCATAGATTGCTCTAATCAGGTTTTCATTCTCCCGCTGCTTAATCAGTGTGTTGTCCATTGTCGTACTGATTGCAGGCACTGTAAAGATGTTGGAATAGTTGTTTCTTTCAACTTCATCGTGCACCGAATGAGTATAATCTGCGGTGAATGTCCTGTCGGTGCCGAATGAATGTGAATAGGCCGCCGACCATTCCGTCTGGTTCTGCCGTTCTTGGTCGTGGCGGTGGCGTACGTAATCCTGAAGCACCGCCGAGCCTATGCTTTCAATAAGTCTGTTATCCTCGTCACGTGGAAATGTCATGTGGGTGTAGCTGCCTGTAAAGTCTATCTTGTCTCTACTGGTTATGTTCCAGCCTAATCCGCCGCCTATAATGTTGGATGTTGACCTTGCCTTACTGTCCGTATGCTGGTTGTAATCGGTCTGTATGCCCGTTGTGGCATCCGTCAGCGTCCTTGTATTGTTGATATATCGGTCGCGGCGGTCCTTGCGATAGCCATAGTTTACATTGAATCTCAATTTGGGGGTTGAATAGCCCAGCGAAACGCCGCAATTATATCTGCTTTGATTGCCGACATTGGCAGTGACTGTGCCGCTAAATCCCGGCTTTACTACTTTTTTGGTGACAAGATTTATTATTCCTGCCGTGCCGTCGGGCTTATATTGTGCCGACGGATTTGTTATCACTTCTATTCGCTCAAACATATTCGATGGTAGCTGCTGCAACGATGTTGCCCTGCTCTTTCCATTCATCATCATCGAGGGTTTGCCGTCAATCAGCACAAGCACATTTTCACTGCCACGCAGCGACACATTTCCGTCAACATCCACTTGCACTGAAGGGATACTTCGCATCAATTCGCTTAATGTTCCCGTGCTGCTCTGTATGTCGCTGCCGACATTGAATATTTTCCTGTCGATCGACGACACAAATGCGGATTTATTTCCTTTCACCACCACATCTTGCAGCATCACTCCGTTTGCCATACTGTTGGCAAGGCTGTCGAGCGTCAGGCTGTCAGCCTTTTCTTGTGGATTCTGAGCCACCATGCCAAACATGGCACAGGCGGCAATAAAAACCAAAACAATTCTTTTCATTTTTCTGCTTTTTGCTTTAATATTTACGGCACAAAAGTAGAATCTGATTTTTAAGACATTTTGAAGATTATCTGATTCAAGTGCTCATTAACCAAAAATAACGCTGAATGAATGCAATGAGTTGTTGAACGTGTATTTTATTTTCCATCCATGATAATCACACACGGCTTTTGCAATGGCCAATCCGAGACCATTGCCCCGACTTTCATCCTGATTATTGACGAACCGCTTGAACAGATTTTCTTCATCAAGTTTGCCGTTTATGGCTTCATTTGTCACCGACGCCTCATTATTTCCCACAAACACGTTAATCGTTCCATCCTTTTTGCTGTGCCTGATTGCATTCACCACAAGATTGTTGATGAGCGATTCCAATAGGATACTGTTGGCCTTGACTTCGCAATCTCCCGCCCCGATTTTCACAAGGTTTATGTCACGATCATTCTTAATGTCGGCGAACATTGCCATCCGTTCCTCAATGAATTTGTACACATCTATTATTTCTTTTCTCTCATATTGCTTATTATCGATTTTCGCGAGCAACAGCAGATTCTTGTCAAGTCGACTTAGCCTGCCTGTCACCGAATACATTTCACTGACAAGTTGCGATTGCTTCTCAGTCAGTTCTTCCTGAAGGAGCAAGTCAAGTTTCCCCTTCAGCACAGCAATAGGTGTCTGCATCTCGTGTGATGCGTTTTCAATGAAGTGTTTTTGGGCGACAAAACTTTCCTTATCCTTGCTTATTAGCTTTGATGCCACCTCATTCAGCTGTGCGAACTCCTTTATTTTAACCGGTGCGAATTTCAGGCTTTCGTCCTGCTCTATGTTATAATGTTCCAATTTATGCAATGTGTCGTAGAAAGGACTCCACGTCTTCCGCGCTATCATCTGCATCATAAGCAGAAACGACACGCTCAGCACTATGAATATCAATGCATATTGCAGCATTACCCCAATCATTATGTCCTGTTCAAGGTCAAGTGGCGGAACAGGCGTTCCACTTCGCATACTTTCAAGTACGTCTATTATGTCCTCTGCATAGAAATGCTTGGTCAATAAATAGAAAACTGGCGTGGCCAGCAGCATTATTCCTGCTGTACAAAGCAGAAACTGCCATAGCGTTTTTTGTCTAAGACTTTTCATCCCACCCATTTATATCCTGCACCGTAAATTGTATGTATATTCTCTTCACATCCGCCCTCTGCAAGTTTCGACTTCAGATTCTTTATGTGCGCGTACACAAAGCCATAATCATCCATCATATCGGCCATGTCACCGCTCAAATGCTCGGCAAGTGCGCTTTTTGATACCACTCTGTTCTTGTTTTCGATAAGAAACAGCAGCAATTGGTATTCAGTTTTTGTCAAATGCATTTCTTTCCCGCCAGCTGACACCGACTGACTTAACAAGTCGATAATCACCCCTCCGCTTTCCACAATATTGTCGCTGGTGAAGAACTTACGCCGCATCAGGGCATAAATCCTCATGCTCAATTCAGGCAGGTGGAACGGTTTCGACAGATAATCATCTGCACCAATCTTCAGCCCGTTTACTTTGTCGTCCAAGGAATCCCTTGCCGACACTATGATTACGCCCGAACGTAACTTATTGTTCTTGATGACTTTCAATATTTCAAGTCCACTTCCGCCAGGCAGCATCAAATCAAGCAATATGCAGTCGTAATCATAGCAGCTGACCTTCATCATTGCATCGTTATAGGTGAATGCCTGCTCACACAGATACGACTCATTGCTCAAAAATTCAACAATGCTGTCCGACAAACTTTTTTCGTCTTCGATTATTAGCAGCTTCATATCGTTTTTTGGGGCATAAAAGTATCTAATGATTTTGAATTAATTCTGATTATTTGCCTTTTTTGATGATTTTATTGCCAAAATCCTGCTCCCGCATAAAAAATTTGTATCAATCTTAATAAATTAACATTTCACGAATAGCCTTTCCCTTAAGATAAGTGATAGATGAGGCTATTATTGGTATCGCAATTTCCTATTTAATATCATTCATTTTCTCGGATATATAGTCTATGTATTAATAATACTTTATGATTTTAAATGCTAAATATTAAATTCTGCACATTCTTATATACACCTGACTCTAACAACATGAGGGTGTGTCAAAACGGCGCACCCTCTATTATTAAGCACAAAGCCCCGACTTTCTCAAGCCAGGGCTTTGCTATTTCC
>JAKVKZ010000048.1 GCA_022484565.1 Muribaculaceae bacterium | reverse complement strand
CCCGTGCTCAGCATTAAGCATCTGCACCGCATAATCGCATAGTACCTCATCGCCCACCCAATCAGGAAAAGTTTCATTATTGGCACGCCGAATCATAACCGACGATGTAGTGATATAGTTCATTGCCGCCAAATCCACAATATCAGTCACCTGCTTTTGTCCGCCATTCGACAGACTTTTCACGCCAGTGTCTTCATAATAATTCAGCATGCGGTGGAAACACAAGCCGAAATCCTTATGGCTGTCCATGAAGTCAGTCATGATCTGAAGTCTATGCCTATCTATCATATAATCATCACTGTCGCAATATGTAATGTACTCTCCACGACAATGACTATAAGTATCCATTGTATTTTTTGCTACACCAAGATTTTTGTCACGGCGCAGCACTCTTATAATATCAGGATATGATTCCTGATAGCGCTTGCAAATCTCGTACGTGTTGTCAGTGCTGTAATCCTCACCTATCACAAGTTCGTAAGGAAAATCCGTGATTTGTGAAAGCACTCCCTGAATTGCGGTCTCCACGTATTTCCCCACATTGTAGGCAAGCATCAGCACGCTTACCTTGGGATTTGATTCACTTGATTTATCCATCATTTTTGCCTTTTAATTTTTGAATATAAAAAAGCCACACTTTCCTTGAAAATCACTGAGCCGCTAAGCCTCATAACGACGACATAAACCACCACAGCGGCAACAATCTTAATTATAAGCGACAGCCACAGGCTCGCTATTCCGCGCGATGCGAAAAACGCAGCCACAATCGCCACGAGTGCCGCTCCGAGAAATGGCAGCACATCCATCAGCGCATCTATCACCCGCAAACCTATCTGGCGCTTCGCTATCAGACTCCATGCCAGCAGTCCGCATATATTAATAGCGATAAAAGTGATTATCATTGTGGTTATACCAAAGCGGTAAGTGGAAATAAGTGCTATAAGCTGGGCGATTCCAAGCGAGATTGTCATCCAAAGGAAAATATTGGATTTGCCTCTGCTCACCACCATATTGCTATAAAGATTGTTGATTGGAATTATTGCGCCCCAAATGCAAAGCAGCTGCATTATCAGCACGCTCTGCATCCATTTGGCAGTAATTGTAATGACAATCAACTCCCTCGACACCAATGCAAGCCCAAGCATACAGGGGAAAGCCACAAAAGCTATAAAGCGGAGCATCTTGCGGAATATGTTGCACTGACGGTCACGTTCATCGGCTGCAGTGGCAAGCACCGGCTGCGCCACTCCGTTAACCATGCTCGAAACAAATGAACTGCCCATCAGCATCCATTTGTTACCCTGAGTGTAATATCCCACCTGTTGGCGGTTGAAGAATCTGCCAAGTAAAGTGGCAAGAATATTTTGGTTTATCGCATTAAAAATGTTGGTTGCAGCTATCTTGATGCTGAAAGGAAGCATTTCCTTCAATGGCTTTACTGAAAATTGAAATGTAGGATGCCAACGGGCAATGTAAATGTATGAACTGACCATAATCACATTGAAGGCCAAAGTCTGCGTGGCAAGTCCCCAATATGCCATTCCATGATATGCCATCGTGACGCCGATAACGCCTGAGATGAAAATCGCGATTATATTTATTATCATCCTTTGCTTCACTATCAGACGCTTCATCAGTATGGCGGTTGAGACACTGCCAAGGCATCCCACCATGAACGAGATGAACACGTAGCGCGTTAACGCCACAAGTTCGGGCGTGTGATAGAAGCTCGCTATGAAAGGTGCGCAGAAAAAGGCAGTTATATATATCACTACTCCTACAGTGACATTAAACCAGAACACTGCATTATAGTCAGCCTGCGTGGCATTCTGCTTATTAATCAGGGCAGCGGCAAATCCGCCGTCCTGTATCACAGCAGCAACCGCCGTGAAGATGGTAATCATTCCGATTATGCCATAATCACCGGCTCCAAGCTGACGGGCAAGGAATATGCCGATAGCCAGAGTAAGCACCTGCTGCACCCCATTGCCAATGCCACCCCAGAACAGCCCTTTCGCCGTCTTTTCCTTCAATGTTGATTCCGCCATCGGATATTTATTCTCTTATTGATGCAAAAGTAGTCATTTTTCATATATCCACAAAAAGAGCCATCGCGACAAACGTTGCAATGGCTCTTCATTGGGTTTTTGAGCAATACTTTTGCTTATGCTTTTGGTGCTTCTGCGGCAGCTTCCTTTGTTACTATACGACGCTCCTTGATGCGGGCCTTCTTGCCGGTCAGGTTGCGGAGATAGTACAATTTTGCGCGGCGAACTTTACCGTGACGCACTATTTCAATGTTATCGATAAACGGTGATTCAATCGGGAAGATTCTCTCAACACCGATGTTATCGCTAATCTTACGTACGGTGAAACGCTTCTTCACGCCATCGCCGCTGATGCGGATAACTACACCTGTATATTGCTGAATACGTTCCTTATTGCCTTCCTTGATTCGATACGACACTGTGATTGTGTCACCAGGAAGGAATGCAGGAAATTCTTTTGCTGTGGCGAACGCAGCTTCTGCAACTTTTATTAAGTCCATTTCTTTTTACTTTTAGTTCGTTTATATTCACTTCGCAATGTAGCGGGCAACTCTCTTATCCCTCCAGAGATTACGAAAAGCGGTGCAAAAGTAACTATTTTTTCATTAGAAACCAAATTTTTATCACCTTTCAGAAAGTTTTTTCAGAAAATCAGTCAAAAAACATTCAAAGTCTCTTGACATGGCGGCTCTTTTGTATTACTTTTGTAAGAATAATATTCATCAAAAAACCAGTAACGCTCTGTTTATGAAAAAGTATGTCCTTTTACTATTGCTTCTTATCCCCACTTTTTCCTCTCATGCAGTTTTAAGAGAAGAGAACCTTGACAAAACCATCATTATGCTTTACACCGATTTGCAAAGCGTAAGCAAAAACATGAACAACTATATGTCGAGGTATGATAATAAGCGAAAGGAATTTTGGGCTGAATTGAATGCCACAACAAAGGATTGTCAGGAATCAGCTTTGGTGCTTTATTCCCAAGAGGATTATTATCTGTTTGGAATGTCGCAGGCATGTCAGCGCATCACCAACACTTACAATAGATTTAAATCTCAGGAATATCCGTTCACCATGTGGAAGGATAGTTTTCAGGCTGAAATCATCCGCTACAGCCGCCTGATGCGATTGCTTTCACATATATCCGACGCGAGCTTATCCCCTACCGGACGTGCCGACCGCCGACGTTGCATCGGCATTTGCAACGGAATCGAGAACCAGCTTCGCCAATATCATTCCCGCCTCGACACCGACAGCCGGCAATATCAGATAGTCAACATGCGTATGGAGGACATTGAGAAGTATAATATCACGCGATTCAACCAAATCCGTGATAAAGTGTTCCTCACAGGAAGTGAATCATATTTCACCACCTTGGCTCATTTTGGTGAACGGTGGCATGAATTCATTCATTCCGTCCATTACGACTTTTTCGAAGGCCAAAACGCTTCTCCTGATTGGGTTGCTCGCCGCTGGCAACTTCTGGGTTCAGGTCTTGGGCTTTTCCTTCTGTCGCTCTTCATCTCATTTTCTTTCATGAAATGGTTCTGTCCAAAGAAATGGCGCAAACCTTCAATAATGGCTAAAAAGAATTATATCATAGCCACTATGACTGCTTTCCTCTTCTCATTTCTGATGATATTCACCATCTCATTCCTGCTGCAACGTTATTACTTCATTGTGGCGACATCCATTTTCATAGAATTCACACTATTAGTTGGCATAATTCTATTGTCATTGTCATTGCGCCTCGATGCGGAGCATATAGGTCAAGGCTTAAAGTTTTATCTTCAGGCCATTAGCATTGCAGCCATTCTCATCTGGTACAGAATTGCGCTTGTCAGCAATATAATCGTGAGCTTCACCCTCCCTATTTTATTTATCGCATTTCTCGCATGGCATCTCTATGTTTTAATCCATGATGGCCGTGGGGCCACAAGGGCTGACACATTCTTTTCGTGGTTCACTTTCGTCCTCGCATTAGGTTGCACCATATTATGCTGGTCAGGCTATCGTTTTTTATCTTTGCAACTGATTATCCTATGGCTTATTCTTCTCACAAGCATTCAGTTGATAATCTGTCTGCGTCACTTGCTGGGACTTACCGCTGTACATAATGATAAAGAGACTCTAACGGTTAAAGAGATATGGTTTGATTCATTGATGGATAAATTGATACTTCCTCTTATCAGCATAATGCTTTTCGTCGGCAGCATCATCTGGGCCTCGCATATCTTCAGTATGAGCACTTGGGTTATTGAACTCTTTAAGGCTTACTTCATAAATATGCCTACTGTAGCTATTGTGTCTGTTGAGAATATTCTTTGGCTGTTTGCAATCGCGATTATCTTCAATTATGCAATTTTTATTGTCAAGGAAATTCTTCACAGCATTTATGAGGACAACTACGACAGCGGAATAATACCTGTCTGCGTCACTATCGGTACGATATTGCTCTGGGGCATTTATATCATCATTGTCGTAATCTTGCTTCACATCAACAATCAAGGCATTGTCGCGGCGGTCGGCGGAATCAGCATGGGTGTCGGCTTCGCCCTGAAGGACACTATCAATAACCTTTTCTGCGGCTTGTCGCTCATGACTGGACGCGTTCGTGTTGGCGACATCATTGAGTGCGACGGCATACGTGGCAAAATCATCAATGTCGGCATCCGTTCCACTATTGTTGAGACCATCGATGGCTATATTATTGCTTTCCTCAATAATCAGCTGTTTACTAAAAATTTCAAGAATCTCACCAAGAATCATGGCTATGAACTCGACAACATTTCGGTGGACGTTCCATATAATATCAATATTGAAGATGCACGTAAGGCTATTGTTGACAGCTTGAGCCACACTGATTTTCTCGCTCCATCCCATGCGCCTGAAGTCATCATCAACAATTTTGGCGACAATGGCGTGTCACTCGGCATTATTGTTTGGACCCCCGTTGCCTCACGTGTATTCGCCATCTCCAAAGTCCGCGAGATAATTTACATGGCCCTTCAAAAGGCAGGAATAGAAATACCTGGTCCTCAACGTGATATTCACATTAAGGATATGCCCGTAGCTCCAAAATAGTCAGTCTTCCACCTTATTGGCTGTTTAAAATCTGTTCACAAGTATTGCCCTATTTCTTGAATTACTTCGCCATTTATGCTATCTTTGCATCATTATAGATTTAAATAGCATACAATGAATGAAGCGAGTTTAAGTCAGCTTTACCTAAAAGATACAGCATTTCAGAACCTGATGCAGAAGCACATGTTCAATGTGCTTCTTATTGCGTCGCCCTACGACGCTTTCATGATGGAGGAAGACGGCAGAATTGAAGAGCAGATATATTTTGAATATGTTGCCCTCAACCTCAGTTCTCCGCCACGGGTGGCACGCGCAAGCAATTACGATTCTGCCATAAAAAAGTTGGCTGAAAAGCACTTCGACCTTATTATCACCATGCCCGGTGTGGACATCAGTGAAACTTTCACAAGCGCTAAAGAGATTAAGGAGCAGTATCCCGACATTCCAATCGTGGTGCTTACTCCTTTTTCCCGTGAAGTGTCCCGGCGTCTTGCCAACGAGGATTTCAGCGGTGTTGACTATGTGTTCAGTTGGCTTGGCAACGTTGACTTGCTGCTTGCCATCATCAAGTTGCTTGAGGACAAAATCAACAGTGATAACGACATTGGCAAGGTTGGAGTACAAACCATTCTGCTTGTTGAAAATTCCGTACGGTTCTATTCATCAATCCTGCCAACCATCTATAAGTTTCTTCTGCGTCAATCTCTCATTTTCTCCACTGAGGCTCTCAACGAGCATGAACAGATGATGCGAATGCGTGGTCGTCCAAAAGTGCTCCTTGCACGCGACTATGAGGAAGCTATGGCTCTTTATGAAAAATTCAAGGACAATATGTTGGGCATCATTTCTGATGTGTCGTTCAATATTAATGGCAAGAAAAACCAGAAAATTGGCTTGAAATTAGCGGCGGAAATTCGTAAGGAAGACCCGTTCCTCCCAATCATCATTGAGTCAAGCGATATTGAGAACGAAGAGAAAGCGAAAGAATTTGGAGGCACTTTCATCTATAAAAATTCCAAGAAGTTGCCTGTGGATTTGGGCAAGGCCATCATGGAGCATTTCGGTTTCGGCGACTTCATCATCCGTAATCCCAAAACCGGCGAGGAAATCATGAGGATTAAGGATTTGAAGGGACTTCAGAACCATATTTTCGACATTCCAGCCGAATCCCTCTTTTATCATGCGTCGAACAACGACATTTCACGCTGGCTTTATTCCCGCGCCATGTTCCCTATCGCTTCCGTCATAAAGATGCACCGTTTCCGCAATTTGGACGAAGCTCCTGCTGTGCGCCAACTGTTTTTCGACTTGATTGTCAAGTACCGCAAAATGAAGAACCGTGGTGTGGTGGCTATCTTCAATAAGGACCGATTTGATTATTATTCAAATTTTGCCCGCATCGGGCAAGGCTCGTTAGGTGGCAAAGGTCGTGGACTTGCATTTATTGATTCCATCATAAAGAAGAATCCTGTTTGCGATAATTTCAAGGGTGTGGCTGTTTCCATTCCTCACACTGTAGTGCTATGCACTGACATCTTCGACGAATTCATGGAGAAGAACAATTTGTATCCCATTGCTCTGAGCGATATTCCCGACAATGAGATTCTTCACAATTTTCTCCGTGCCCGTCTCCCTGAAAGTCTTGTCGATGATTTCTTCGCATTGTTTGAGGTTGTTGACAAGCCTTTGGCCATCCGCAGTTCAAGTCTGCTTGAGGACAGCCACTATCAGCCGTTCGCTGGAATCTATTCAACCTATATGATTCCGCATCTTCAGGACAAATATGAAATGCTGCGGTTGCTTAGCGATGCCATAAAAAGTGTGTATGCCTCGGTGTTCTATTCCGATAGCAAGGCATATATGACTGCCACCCAGAACATCATCGACCAGGAAAAAATGGCGGTTATCATTCAGGAAGTGGTCGGACGCGAATATGGCGATAATTATTACCCGTCGTTCTCCGGCGTTGGCCGTTCACTGAATTACTATCCCATTAACGATGAAGAGCCTGAGGACGGAGTGGCACAAATCGCGGTTGGTCTCGGAAAATATATTGTTGATGGCGGTCAGGCGTTGCGTTTCTCCCCACGTCATCCCGACAACATCTTGCAGACAAGTACGCTCGACCTTGCCCTCAGCGACACTCAGCGCAAATTTTATGCTCTCGACATGAAGGATGCAGCCGAGGACTTCAGCGTCGACGACGGATTCAACATTAAGAAGCTGAAGATTCAGGATGCAGTTGGCACAGGTTCATTGCGGTTCATGGTGTCAACCTACGATTATATGGACAATATGCTCCGCGACTGCGATGAAGGAGAGGGACGGCGTGTAGTAACTTTCGCCAACGTTCTTCATCACGATGCCTACCCTCTCGCTGACATCATCGACTTCATGCTCACCACGGGGCAAAAAGCAATGGGACGTCCAGTGGAGATAGAGTTTGCCGGCACAATCGGCAGCGACAATCCCGACGACAAGGAGTCGAAAGGCAATCTTTATTGGCTGCAAATTCGCCCGATGGTCGACAGGAGGGAAATGCTCGACGAAAAAGTGATGGAAGCCTCCGACGACAAGCTGATTCTAAAGAGCCTCACTGCCCTTGGTCATGGACTTATGGACAACATCACAAGCATCGTCATGATGAAGGAGGATAAGTTTTCCATGTCAAATAATCCGCTTATCGCACGTGAAATTGAAAAAATAAATCGTACCTTTACCGAAAAAGGTGAAAGCTACATCCTGATAGGTGCCGGACGCTGGGGTTCGAGCGACCCTGCTTTGGGAATACCAGTAAAATGGCCACACATTTCATCTGCCAAACTGATTGTGGAGATGTCGATGAAAGGCCAGCGGATTGACCCAAGCCAAGGCACGCACTTTTTCCAGAATCTCACCTCATTTGGTGTGGGATATTTCACGGTTGGTGCTCCAGGCGATGGCAGCTATATCGACAATGATTTCATCAATGCCCAATCTGCAAGTTACGACAGCGATTTCGTGCGGATAATTCGGTTCGATAAGCCTCTCACCGTTGCAATCAACGGAAAGACCGGCTTGGGCATAGTGCTGAAGCCTTGATATTGAAAGTAATTTTAGAACTAATAATACATACGCTATGAGTTTTTTCAAAGGATTAAAAAGAGCTTTAGGCTTCGGAAATGACTATGATGAGGATGCCATGCCCGATGCCGATGAGGAATATCTGCCTGACGGCGCTCCACGCAAGCGCACGCCAAGTTATGTAAACCCTTTCAAGAATTCAGATGTAGTGCAACAAAAGGCCTCTGAGAATGATGAAGTTCCTGCACCGGTAGTCAACAATTACACTGCTTCGCCTGATGAAATTCCGAGCAGCGTGTTCGATGGTGTAGTGGAATTGTTCAATTCTTCACTTCCGCAATTCATCAAGGACAGTCTGAATGTTGAAACTGAAAAGGAAGCCATTGTGAAAGCAATTGGAGAGCCTTTGAAAAAATATGTACACGATGTGCGTGACGCTGCACTGAATGATGCCCACGGAAATTGGGACGGTGAGCGGAAATCCATTTATGACAAGTTTAAAAGTGCTGAACAAAAATTGAAAGATGCTGAAACCAGTGTCAATGAAATGAAGGAAAAAGTTCAAAGCGCAGAGCGGCAAAAACAGACACTCACAGAACGCACACACGAACTTGAATCACAAATTGCCACCATTGAAGCTGAGCGCGAACAGATTGAGCTTGAAAATAAAAGTATGGTCAATAAGTTACGTGCTTCCAATGCTAAAGGTGAGGACGCTGAATTGTACAAAAAGGAAATGGAACGTTTACAAGCTGAAAATGAACAGTTGCGAAAGGATACTGGCCTAAACGAACTTGAACATGAGTTCAAGAAAAAGATGGAAGCCACAAATGCCCTGATGAACGATTTCCGTGCGTCAGCCGCAAAAAAGGATTTGACAATAAAAGAGCTTGAAGAGAAACTGAAAGCGAATGCCGAAGAACTTGAATTTGCCCAGGAAGAGTTGAAAGAGGCCAACGAGAACATGCCAATTGCCGACGACCTAAAAGCGCAAATTGATAAAATTGCAGAATTTAAGGAAAAGAAAAATAAGGAAATTGCAGAACTTAAGAAGCAATTGAAAGAATTAGAAGAGGCAAAACAAGCGCCCTCTCCAGAAGCTGAAGAACTGCTCAACAAACAAATTGAGGAGCTAAACAACACTCTGGATTCGGAAAGGATACGATACGGACAAAAGGAAGTCCAGTTCAACAATAAACTTGATGGGCTAAAAGCACAGATTGAGGCGGCAGCAAGCGTTATCGAGGACCGAAACACCGTAATCGAAAGCAAGAACAACGAGATAGCCGAAATGAAGGCTCAGCTTGAGGCGTTAAAGGCCTCTGCCAATGCTGTGCCGGAAAGCATCATTGAGCCCGAGCTAAAACAAGCTGTGGAGGAGACATTCAACATGTCTGAAGAGCCAGTAGCATCAAAGCCTGTTGAGGTTGAACCTGAACAGCCCGTAACAACTCCAGCGGAAACAAATCATGATGCGCCTGTTACAACGCCCGCCGAAATTGATAACATTGATGACATCGATTGGCTTATGCCAACTCCTCCTTCTGCCCCAGAACCTGAAGCAGAGCCGGAAGAGCCAAAAACTGATGATTCCAGTTCAAGCAAACAGATGTCGCTTTTCTAAACTTATAAATACAAACAACTGATAAATAATGGATCAAGACAACAATAATTATCGCCGTAAGCCGAAACACGAGCCAGAACCAGTGTCCGACTTCGGAAAACTTCAGCCACAGGCCACCGAACTTGAGGAAGCTGTGCTCGGTGCCCTGATGCTTGAAAAAGACGCATTTGCTGAAATATGCGATATTCTCAAGCCTGAATGTTTTTACGATGCAAGCAATCAGAAAATTTACAAGGCGATAGTTGACTTAGGCGCATTGCAACGTCCTATCGACATGTTGACGGTAACAGAACAGTTACGAGCCAATGGCGACCTTGAGGATGTTGGCGGTGCGCTTCACATCACAGAACTTACTGCTCGGGTTTCGTCGGCTGCCAACATTGAATATCACGCCCGTATTGTGGCCCAGAAATTCCTTGCGCGCGAACTGATAGGATTCTGCTCTAAAATTCAGTCAAGGGCATTCGATGAGTCAAACGATGTTGACGAAATCATGCAGGATGCCGAAAACAGCCTCTTCCAAATTTCACAGAACAATCTTAAAAAGGATGTTGTCCAAATTGACCCTATCATCGGTCAGGCTATAAAGAAAATTGAAGAGGCCTCTAATCGCGAATCTGGTCTTAGCGGACTTCAGACGGGTTTTCATGAATTCGACAAGATGACTTCAGGACTTCAAAACAGTGACTTGATAATCATTGCTGCCCGTCCTGCCATGGGAAAAACTGCACTTGTCCTTTCAATGGCAAAGAATATGGCAGTGAATTACAATACTCCTGTAGCGGTGTTCTCGCTTGAAATGTCGAATCTCCAGCTTGTCAACCGTCTTCTCAGTAATGTCTGCAAACTCGAAGGTGAAAAGATTAAGAGCGGCCAACTTTCACCGCCTGAATGGGAAGGACTTATGACAAACGTAAAGCAGCTCTATTCTTCACCACTTTACATCGACGACACTCCAAGCCTTTCAGTATTTGAACTTCGTACCAAAGCACGCCGGCTTGTGCGCGAGCATGGTGTGAAACTGATTATCATCGACTACCTGCAACTTATGAATGCCTCCTCTAAAGGCGTTAAATATTCAAGCCGTGAGCAGGAAGTCAGCACAATTTCACGTTCACTGAAGCAACTTGCCAAGGAACTTGATATACCTATCATAGCACTTTCACAGCTTAACCGTAGCGTTGAAAAGCGTGACGACGGCAAGCGTCCACAGCTCTCCGACTTGCGTGAATCGGGCGCCATCGAGCAGGATGCCGATATTGTCTGCTTCATCCACCGCGAAGAATATTACACACGTTCCGGCGAGGATAGTGAAGGTCACGACATCAGGGGCAAAGCCGAATTGATTATTGCCAAGCACCGTAATGGTTCAGTAGGCGATGTGGATTTGCGTTTCAAGGCAAAATACGCCACTTTTGAAAATTGGAATGAGAATTATGAAGTGATGGAAAAGACCATCGAATCAAAGATGAATGGTAATTCTTCTGATGGACAGAGTGGAAATGCTACTCCACCTACTCCAAACATCGATTATACGGCATCACCTGGTGAAATCCAAGCACCATTTTGATTTTCCAATGAAAAATCGTGCTTTTTTCACTCTAATCTTCGTCATAATGGCGATGGTATGCTTTGCATCTGAGCCTATCGACTCTGCCCTATGGAGGGGTAAGTGCCGTTCAGAATGGAATGGAATCGTATTCCTCGGTGTGCCTGTCACAGCTACTGGACTGATAACAAAAGCTCTGCGCACTGACTATTCAATAGCCGGCACAGGCAACGACAATTTCAATGCTTTCAATATCATCCAGTACGCTCCAGTAGCCACAATGCTCGGACTGAAGATTGCAGGCGAAGAAAGCCGTTCATCATGGGGACGGATGCTTACAAGCGATGCTTTTTCCACCGCTATTATGCTTGCAGCAGTTAAAGGCTTGAAGAAAAGTTGCGATGAACAGCGGCCCGATGGCTACGATTTCAAGTCATTTCCTTCGGGTCATGCGGCTGTGGCATTTATGACTGCAACAATGATGGCACGTGAATATGGTTGGAAATCACCATGGTATTCCGTCGGCTCGTATGCCATTGCTTCGGCCACAAGTGTTTCGAGAATGATTGCCGACAAGCATTGGGCAGGCGATGTGGTCACTGGCGCTGGAATTGGCATACTTTCCACTCAGTTGGGCTATTTTATCGGCGACATGATTTTTGGTGGAAAGGGCCTCAGCAAAGCTTACATTAGCCGTCATGATGATAATTTCACAATAAATCCGTCATACATAAGCATCAATTCCGCTCTGGCAATTCCGCTCAACAATCTGAGCCTATCCAATGGTCAACGCCTCAAACTTGGCGCAGGCACTCAGGCTTCCATCAGCGGTGACTACCGAATCAACGACAATTGGGGCGTATTTACCGATCTGAATCTTACGAGCATGTCGCTTTCTGTAGATGATGCTTCCAACACTTATATTGACCCCATTAATTCATTAAATGTAACAATAGGGCCTTCAATGAATGCAAGTCTCGGAAAGCGCACCAATTGCATGGTCGATATTGGCATCGGCTGCACAAACTATTTCAAACTGAAGACTGCCAATAAGTCAATCGGCACAAAAAGCACTTCATTGTCGGGAACTCTCCGTGCTGGCATCGGCTATGAAGTATTTAATGATTTCAGGGTAAAAGCTTTTGCGCAATATAGTTTAAGCAGGCTCGGAATTGATGTTTCAGCCGATAATTCATACTCAATTCCGGCATCAAATGGCCATTGCACATTGGGGACATTTGCTATAGGTTTCAGCAGCGACGTTACATTTTGAAAAAAAATGAACATCCTCTTTGCTGATTGAATTTTAATTCCGAATTTTACAAAATCTTTTTCGTACTACTTTATCTTCACACAATGGACACAGATTTTCAATACTACGCATTTATTTCTTACAAGAGCGAGGATGAGAAATGGGCTAAATGGCTTCAGCGCAAGCTCGAGACTTACCGTCTGCCAAGCGTAATCCGCAAAGCGGTCAACGATGGGCAGAAGCAACTCAAAATCTTTCGCGACAAGACCGACTTACGTAGCGGTCAACTTCACAGCGAATTGCGTAGGGAGCTTGAAGTGTCAAAATTCCTGATTGTAATTTGTTCTCCGCGTTCAGCACAATCTCAATGGGTGGGCCGTGAAATTGACGCGTTTATCAAAATCGGACGTGGCGACAACATCATACCTTTTATTGTCGAAGGATTCCCCTACTCCAACAATGAAGACACCGAATGTTATCACAAAGTCCTGAAGGACGCATATCCTGAATTGCTGGGAATTCTGATTAGCGACACCGATAACGAAACAACATGGACTAAGCGCAACCGCGCATTTATCAAGGTACTGTCGAGACTACTTGATGTGGAATTCGACAAACTCTGGAACCGCCATCGCCGTCGCAGAATTAAAATTCTGATTCTCCGCTGCATCCTCTGCGTGGCTATTTTGGCATCAATCATAATTGTCTGGAAGGCAAACCAGCCTTTCACTGCCAACATAAGCGTGAAAGAGAGCGAAATCCACAACGCCAATCTGCCACCGCTTAAAAATGCGGAAATTTCCATTTGTCTTGGCAAGGAAACAAAAACGCTGAAAATCGCAGATGAACACGGCATTGCTGAATTCCGCAATGTGCCGGCAAAATTCCGTGGAGAAAAAGTGCAGGTGAAATTTTCAATGGCAGGGTTCAGTCCTGTTGACACTTTTGTTGACATATCTGGCAATAAAGTTGTGCTTAACATCCGCCGCGACAACACTTATGGTTTGCTTGGCGGAATAATCATTGATGATAATGGTAGCCCTGTAGTCGGAGCAAAAATAGCTGTGGCAGGAATCACGTCAGAAAGCGATGTTAATGGTCATTTCCGGATCATCATTCCTCTTGCGTTACAAACTGAAGAGCCGAAAGTGACAGTAACCAAGGCAGGTTTCACTCCTAAAACTTATGAAGGTCAAGCCATCAGCAATGATTGGCAAATAATGCTCTCCAAATAACAAATTCAGAATTATCTAATTAAGATATGAGAACAAGACATATAATATTTGTGATATTGCCGCTAATGGCTATGGCACAGGGAGCTAAACAGGCTGGGATAGTGCTGCAATACAACGGGAAATCAGCCAAAACGCCGTTGCCGCTTGTAGAATTGCGCATTGCCAACGCGTCGCCTGCAACAAGTTCCGCCAACGGAAATTTCACCCTGAATTTCGGAAAACTCGGCCTGGGAGATAAAATCACCGTGCTGCACATTTCAAAACCAGGATATGTGATTTTCAATCAGCAGGCCGTCAACGATTGGACTGTCCGTAAAGTTCCTCTTAAACTCGTTATGTGCGATGCCACTACATTCGACAACATGAAGAATGCCGCATATCTGCTTGGGGAAAAGAACTATAAAAGGCAATACGAAAATAAATGTGCCGAAGTGAAACGCCTTCTTGCAGAGAAGAAAATCACCAAGCGCAATTACGACAAGGCTCTTGCAGAGGCCGACAGTGTGCAGGAGGCTTCCATGACGCAACTCGACAAGTATGCGGAAATGTTTGCACGCATCGATGAAAGCGAACTTGACGATGTCACTCGTGAAGCTCTTTCGCTGTTCCACGCTGGAAACACCGACGAAGCAATACGTATGATGGAGAAAATCGACATCGGCAAAATGCTCGACAAGGCAGGCAAGCGCAAGATGGAGCTGGAAAAAGCCGCCGAGGAAGCCGGTAACGATGTTGACACACTGGTTCAGGCAGCAAAAGCGCAAATCAACATGTACCTGCTGAAAGGCGGGGAAGAAAGTTTCCGGCGCGTCGCGCAACTTATGAAAAGGATAGCTGACAATAGTGGGGAAAGCGGAGAAATGTTTGATTATGCATATTTCTGCACGTCACAAAAGGACTATGGTGAATCCGAGGCCTACTACAAAAAAGCATTGTCAATGGGTCTGTCGAAGGCTGATTCTGCCTACACATTCAACAATCTTGGTCTTGTTTATTCAGATATTGGAGATACGGCAAAAGCAGAATTTTACTATTTGAAATCTCTTGAGCTATTTAACCAAATATCTTCCACTAATACAGATGCATTCCTAAAGGATATTGCCACTGTACTCAATAATCTCGGAGAAATGTATTTTATGCAGAATAAGTTCTCCAAGTCTGAAGAATATTATACCAAAGCATTACAAATCGACAGGGAATTATCAGCTGATGGTAACAACAGCAGCAAGGAAGATTTAGCACAACTACTTGCGAATCTTGCCCAATTGCACGACTCCATGAAAGAGCCGCAAAAAGCTGAAGAAAAATATAATGAGGCTTTGAAATTATTCAATGAACTTAATATTTCAGAACCTGATTCACGAATTTACAAACAGGATATCGCCTTATGTTTCGACAATATGGCTCAATTTTATGAAACTAAAGGCAAGTACGAGGAAGCGAGGACCAATTACAACCAATCAATAAAAATCCATTCCTATTTGGCTGAAAAAAATCCAATCGCAAATAATGATAATCTTGCTATAGCCTTGTATCACTTCGCCAAACTGGAGCAGACATTAAGAAATTATGACAGCGCCGACAACGCATACAAAAAAAGCTGCATTCTATTCCGCCAATTATTGTCACATAGCCGTGCGGCATTTGCTGAAAAGCTGGCCAAAGTGTTAACCGATAGAGGCGAAATGCTCAATGGTTTGGGTAAATTCTCCGTCTGTGACTCCTGCTTCACTGAAGCTATTGGCATCTATCGCAATCTTGCCAATAAACAACCTCAGCTCTACGCCATCAAAATTGCTGATTGTCTCAACAATTACACTGGGTTGCTATCCATCAGGAATGTAAAGGAATATGGAGAGCAAGCACGCAGATATGCAATAGAGACCGTTGCTTCTTATCGTAAAATCGAAAATAAGGATATTATTGCCACACTGAATATGGCTCGCAGTTTGGATATTCTTGCTCACGACAATGCCATGCTTGGACTTTTTGCAGCAAGTGACAGCACCTACGACGAAAGTATGGCAATCTATAAAAGTTTGGTTGCGAAGAATGCGGAAAAAGTTGAACCTGTAATAGCTAATTCATTTTACAACAGGGCTTTGGATTACAAGTTTGCGGGAAACTTTGCCCAAAGTGAAAATTGTTTTCAGCAATCCATCGATTTATTCCGCAAACTTGCCAAAAGCGATGTGAATCAGAATGCAGATTTAGCTAAATCTATCTATTCTCTTGGCAACTTGTATTTAGCTGCAGGAGATTCAGCAAAAGCCCAAAAGCAATATCTTGAAGCCATCAATCTTTGCACTCCGTTGGTTGACACTGATTTGCTCAAATTCGGGCCTAAACTAAAGTTTGCCCTATTCAACCTGAGTGAATTATCATGGAATTGGAAAAATGAAATTGTGGCTGCCACTGAATACGAAAGCATTCTCAAACGCCTTGTTGATGTTTCTTTCAACGATTATTCTACCGATTTATTTGACTTCTATATGGCTATGTCGCAAAGATACGCCCAAATCGGTGAGAATGGAAAAGTTGAGGAAAGCCTGATTAACGAGTTGAACCTGCTGAAACGCTTCGACAAGCGGAATCCGGGCAGTGTGAATGATAACTTGGCTTCGTGCAACGGGGTGTTGGCCTACTACCTCATTTTAAACGGAAAATTTGCCGAAGCCGAGAAATATGCCGACGATGGATTAGCTATTAATCCGGCCTTCCAATGGATTCTTCCGAACAAGGCCATCGCATTGCTGCTGCAAGGAAAATTTGCTGAAGCGAAAGAGTTATGCGTTAAGATGAAGGATGTGATGGATTCTAAAAGCGGACAGACTTTCAAGCAATCATTCCTTGAAAATTTGATAGCGTATGAACGCGCAGGCGTCATTCCACAGGAGAGTAAAGCCGACGTCGAAAAAATAAAAGATTTACTGAACAAATAAAGACATAAATGATGACAGAACAAGAAAAAGGTGAAAAGGGAATGCTCTATGATCCCGACCATGATGCCAACCTGAAAGGTCAATGGCGACATGCGCAGGAATTGTATTTTCGCTACAACCAGATAATCCCTACTAACACAGTATCCCGTGATAAGTTAATCCGTGAAATCCTTGGCAAGGCAGGCAAGAATATTGTCGTGCTTTCTCCATTCTATTGCGACCGTGGAAAAAACATCAGCATCGGTGACAATTTCTTTTCTAACATGAATTTCACTGTGCTTGATGACGGAAAAGTAACCATTGGCAACAATGTCTTTATCGCTCCGAACGTTGGCATTTACACTGCTGGTCACCCTCTCGACAAAGACCTGCGCAACAAGAGTCTCGAATATGCCTATCCTGTCACCATCGGCAATGATGTGTGGATAGGCGCCGGTGTCAGCATTCTGCCTGGCGTTACTATCGGCGACAATGTTGTGATTGGTGCTGGCAGCTTGGTCAACCGCGACATTCCGTCAAATTCTCTTGCCGTTGGCAATCCCTGCCGTGTGATTCGCAAACTGTAGAATTAGTTTTCAACAGTTTATTCCACTTTCCAACTGTCGATGCACCGTTTTTCGGATGAGAAGTTCACTCCGACACGTATTAGTTTCCGTTTGTCACTGGCAAATGGAGCGGCATACCCTTTTTCCTCTATCTGCCGCAATGCCTCATCGGCACTGCCATCGAGCTTGAATTCCATGACATAGATATAATCCTTGGTCTTCAGTACAAGGTCAGCTCGCCCATAACTGCTGCTGTATTCCGCCGTCACGTACAGGCCCATCAGTTTGAAAACGATGAACAGCACATTCTGGTAATGCTTCTCAACATCGGCGACAAGCTCGTAAGGCGTGTCGGCAAATAGCGACGACAACCGCCGCATGAAGCCTTCCACATCGCCCCGCTCCACTTCTTCCACAAACTGCTTTATCTCAAAGCCCGTCTTCCCCTCGTCAATCGGCGTGTAGTAAGGCATCAAATATCTTATAAAACCTTCCTCCACTTCCTTGTTAGGAAATCCGAGCTTATACAGTCTAAACTGCTCATCGTAGCCCTTGATGGTAAGGTAGCCGCTTTGATAAATCACTGGCACAGGATTGTCCGACATGGCATCAATGCTGTTGAGCACATCGCTGGTGACCTGTTGCGTAGATAGGTCAGGGAGCAGAAATTTATCTTTCTTCATAAGTTCCACAAGGAAACTCGGTGTGCCAGTTTCAAACCAGTAGCTGCCAAAATCCATGGAATCAAATGTGTTAAGTAGGCTGAAAGGATTATAAATGCCCTTCCCTCCTGGCACAAAGTGATAGCCATCGTATTGGTCGCGAAGTTTGGCGCACGTCTGCTCGTAAGTCAGCCCTTGGCTTTCGGCAAGTTCATGAAGCTCATTTTCAAAATTGGCGTGTATCTCGTCTTCTGTTACCCCGCAAATCTCCTGATAGCGGCGGTCCATGCTGATGTCCTTCAGATTGTTCAAGTCGCTGAACACGCTCACTTTTCCGAATTTCGTCACGCCGGTGAGCAAGGCAAACTTTATATAGCGGTCTTGCGTCTTCAGCACAGAATAGAAAGCCTTCAGCGTTGCGCGGAACTGCTTTTGAAGTTCATCGTTGCCAATTGCCTGAAGCATTGGCTTGTCGTATTCATCAACAAGTATCACCACACGTTGACCAGTCTTTTCAACGGCATTGGCTACAATATGATAAAAGCGTTCTTCTAAAGCCCTATCTTTATATTCATCACCATATTGTTTCTCCCAAATTTCAAGATGTTTATTCAACTCAAGGCATAAAGATTCTGCGCTATCATAGTTACGTGAATTCAAGTCAAGATGAAGAATCGGATACTTCAGCCATTCCTTTTCCAAATTCTCAATGGCAAGTCCCTTGAATAACTCCTTTTTACCCGACATGTACGCTTCAATTGTCGAAACAAGCAAGCTCTTTCCAAAGCGGCGTGGACGACTTAGGAAATAATAACTTCCTGAATTGACAATTTTATATATAAGTGCAGTCTTATCTATATACAGGTAATCGTCATTCCTGACTTTTTCAAAGTCCTGTACTCCAATCGGGTATTTCATCGCTTTCACAAATTAATGTTGTCACAAAGATAGCACAAGAATAATCAAATTGCAAATAAACGATCGAATTTGATTATTACAGAAATACATATCTATTAATCAAAAAGGCGCAGTGCATCCTATTAGCACCACGCCTTTGAATTATAGCAGTTTCTTTAACCTATTGTCTATGGTTATTTCAATGGATAACCTTCAAAATCATATAGAACTGTAGAAAGATAACGCTCACCCGTGTCTGGAAGCAGAGCAACGATAACTGCACCCTTGTTTTCTGGACGTTTGGCAAGCTGAGTAGCCGCCCATGCGGATGCTCCCGAGGATATGCCGACGAGCAACCCTTCATTCTGCGCCAATTTACGGCTTGTGAGAATTGCTGCATCATTCGGCGCCTTGATAATCTCATCGACAACGGCTGCGTTGTAAGTGTCAGGCACAAAGCCGGCACCAATGCCCTGAATCTTGTGTGGCCCAGGCTTCCCACCTGAAAGCACAGGCGAAGTTTCAGGCTCCACTGCAACGACCTTGATGGCTGGATTGTGCGCCTTAAGTCCGGCTCCAACTCCACTAACTGTTCCACCAGTACCAACTCCAGCAACAAAGATGTCAACTTTCCCGTCAGTATCACGCCAAATTTCTTCGGCAGTGGTTGCTTTATGTATTGCAGGATTTGCAGGGTTCTTGAATTGCTGCGGCACAAACGAATTCGGGGTTGTTGAATGGAGTTCATCAGCTTTGGCAATTGCTCCCTTCATGCCATCCGCGCCAGGTGTAAGCACCACTTTTGCGCCAAGAGCCTTTAGCAGATTCCTGCGTTCAACGCTCATCGTGTCAGGCATGGTGAAGATTGCCTTGTAGCCTTTTGCGGCAGCAACAAGGGCAAGTCCCACGCCAGTGTTTCCACTTGTCGGCTCAATTATCGTACCGCCTGCTTTAAGCACTCCGCGCCTTTCAGCGTCTTCAACCATTGCAAAACCTACACGGTCCTTCACGCTGCCACCTGGGTTGAAATATTCAAGTTTTACCACCACTTTTGCATCAAGACCTTCTGATGCGTTGTATTTCTTTACTTCAAGAAGAGGAGTATTACCGATAAGCTCGGTCAAGCTTTCTGCGATTTTTGTCATAATATATAATTTTGTATGATTATTTATTTTTATTTGTATAAATATAAATTTAGAAATAGCCGTCGGCACAAAATGCACCAACTAATTTAATTAATAAATGTGGATTTCTCGCTGATTATTTAAAATTTCGCCGCAAGAACGCGAAGATTGCATCTAAAGCATCAACAGGAAGATGCCGTCGCAAAGTTTTTAATGGTACAGATGCACATCACAACGCTTCCGCCAATCAATTGGCTGAATTGAGAAATATTAATATTTTCTGAACGTTGCATAACCTAAATATCTTTTAGATGCTGCAAAGTTAAGCAGCTTTGATTAATTATGCAAATTTTTAATGTTAAATCTTCCCTGAATCCATATAGCTATAGTAACCCGACTTGCCAACAATAATATGGTCAACAAAGTCTATGCCCACAGCGGAGCATCCTTCCCTAATGTGACTTGTCAACAAATCATCGGCTGAACTTGGCCTCATATTGCTCGATGGATGATTGTGCACGGCGATTATGCCCACGGCCTGATGCTCAATAGCCACACGCAGCAGCATCTTCACCTCAACCACTGTTGCCGTTGTTCCGCCTCGGCTGATTGGATACTTTCCAGTCACATGCTTTGATTGGTCAAGAGTGATAATCCAGAATTCCTCGTGATCAAGATTTGCCAAATCCCATTTCACATAATCGTAAGCCGTTGCTGGGTCGCGTACCTGCTGCGTAAAGTCAAAAGGTTCTTTTGCAAAACGCTTGCCAAGTTCCATTGCGGCAAGGATTGTAGTAGCCTTGGCCTCCCCTATTCCCTTTATCTTCATCAAATCAGCCACACTTCTGCGGGCAAGCAGATACAATTTATCACTGCTTTGTTGCAGAACTCGTTGGCACATGTCCACAACCGATTCGCCCGTAGTCCCGCTTCCAACAAGGATTGCAAGCAGTTCCGCATCCGTCAGCGATTCAAATCCTCTCAGATGTGCCTTTTCCCGTGGACGGTCCTCCAAAGCCAGATTCTTTATGGCCCTTACGTATTCCTGTGTTTCTTCGCTCATGGTTTTCACTTGCCTTTTCGTATCTTTATTTCTTCTTCCAAGTCACGCCCGTGGCCAAGAAGTATTTTCCATACAAATGCCTTTATAAAGCCGCAACCATAGCATCCGAGCTGTATGAAACTCGTTATGATTGCCAATGCTCCGATTTTAATACTCTTATTCAAAATGGATGCCGTAATAAAAATAGCTATAATATAGGCCGCAATCGGCAAAATCGCCCACCATCTCCAGAAAATCGCAAGCAGTATCAACGCCACGCACCCGACGACGAACACTGCGGGCAGACAATGCACAGCCTTTAGTGAATCGGGATAAAGCAGTTTCAGCGTTATTCTCGACATTCCGAACACATATATCTGTTTGCTGAATTTCCAAAGACTTGTGCGGCGTTTATGGTACACATACGCCTCTCGGATAAGTTGGATTGAAAATCCTGCCTGACGTGTGCGTGTGCTCATGTCGATATCCTCTGAGAACATCTCTCTAAAACCGCCTATTTTTTCCCACACAGCACGCGAATAACCCATATTGAATGAGCGTGGTACAAATTTGTCAAGTTTCACCTTGCCTCCTCTTATTCCTCCCGTAGTAAGAAACGATGTCATGCTGTAGCTGATTGCCTTTTGCACGTCGCTGAACGATTCAGCTGCCGCATCCGGGCCGCCAAAGCAGTCACAATAGTTTTCATCAAGTTTTTTTGCCAGTACCTCAAAATAGCGCTCAGGTATCACACAGTCCGAATCAAAAAACACGAAATAGTCGGAATTTGCATGTTCTATGCCGAAATTTCTGGCGATGCTGCGCCCTTCATTCGATTTATGGAAATATTGGATTTCAAGCTTGTCGGCAAAATCATCAACGACGTCCTTGCAAGGCAGTGTGGAACCGTCTTCGACTATTATCACCTCAAAATCCTTGTTCGTCTGTGCTGCAAGGCTCGTGAGCAGGTCGCGCACCTCGTCACTACGGTTGTAAACAGGTGTTATGACTGAAAATCGTGGCATATCTTAAGAGTTTAATTATTTGTTACAAAGATACTGCAAGCCGAGAGCAGAACAAAACAAACTTGTTTGTTTTTTATGCCGAGGCACTGCGGATTTTCGCTTTTCACAAGCAAATATATAAAAATATTCCCAAACCATTCTGCCTGACATCGTTTTTTCAGTAATAATGGTAGCTCAATCTGTAATCAATATAAACTTTCAACGGAATTACAGTTGTAATTTTGCAACATGAATCAAAATTCATCTTCAACCAACACAAAAATGACTCTCGAAAAATTTCTGGATTACCTGAACAGTGGCAAAAAAGTTGATGCCGGCTCCGACATACATACATATATGACTGAATTAAGCCAGGAGGCCATGCGAATCACCACTGAGCTGAACAGTAAATACCACTCTGCGGAAGAAATCCCTACTTTGTTTTCCAAACTGATTGGCAAGCCTGTTGATGATTCTTTCGGAATGTTCCCGCCATTCTTCACCGATTGCGGCAAGAACATCTCCATCGGCAAACATGTATTTATCAATCAAGGCTGTCATTTTCAGGACCAAGGCGGAATTACAATCGGCGACAATTGCCTAATCGGCCATTGTGCCATGCTGGCCACTCTCAATCACGATTTCAATCCGTCCGACAGAGGTTCAATGATTCCTGCACCTATCGTAATCAAAAGTAGAGTTTGGCTTGGAGCAAATGTCACCGTCACGCCAGGCGTTACAATCGGTGAAAATGCCATTGTCGGCGCTGGGTCGGTTGTAACTAAGGATGTGCCCGACAACGCAATTGTTGCAGGTGTACCAGCAAAAATAATAAGATTTATTGGCGAATAAAGAACAGTTTCGGCTTAATCCGAAGCTGAGGAGTCCATTTGTTTGTCCATCTTTGACGCTGGCTCTTCCACCTGTTCTGCAAGTGCCCGCCAAAGGTTGTCATCGGGAACCGGAGCAGTAACGTCAATATGCTTTTTCGACACTGGATGTATGAATTCCATGCGGTGTGACTGCAAACTGATGCTTCCGTCGGGATTGCTTCGTTCTGCCCCATATTTCAAGTCACCCTTCACAGGGCAGCCTATAGCCGCGAGTTGCACCCTTATTTGATGTTTTCTTCCCGTCAACAGACTCACCTCAAGTAGGTTATAATGGTCGCTATGGGCAATTACACGATATTTCAATATGGCCTTCTGCGAGCCTTTTTTCTCCGTTTCCGATGCGTACGATTTATTGTTGCGCTCAACTGTAGTTATATAATGTGTCAAAGTAGCTTCCGGCTCAGTTGGAGTATTCTTGGTAATAGCCCAATATGTCTTCTTGACTTTGCCGTCGCGGAACATCTCGTTCAATCGGCTCAACGCCTTGCTCGTGCGGGCAAATACCACCAGACCGCCGACTGGCCTGTCCAGTCGGTGTGCAACCCCACAAAACACATTTCCAGGCTTGGCACAAGTCTCTTTTATCCATTCACGCACCATTTCCACTAACGGTTTATCGCCGGTACGGTCGCCCTGAACGATTTCACCCGGGGCTTTATTTACAATTACGATATGATTGTCCTGATATACTATCTCCATTGCGATACATTAATATATATGTGTTAAACACGATTACAAAGAAACGGAATTATATTGAATCCCACAAATTTGGCTTTCTACATTTATTTGCATTTTGTAAAGCGAATCCTGCTTTATCGTAACCGTTTGTCGCGTTTAACGATAAAATCCCTATTTTCGGACAATGCTATTGAATTTTTAACTAACCATTTTGCCATTTTATCCCCATTATTTGCTCAAAATGACGAAAATTTTAACAAAACATTATGTTTTAGTACATTTTTTGCCTCAAAAATTAGTTTTTTTGATATAAATTCATTTACTTTGCAACGTCTAAGTAAGCATTTTTGTTCGTTTACTTATTCTCTGCTTATTTTTAGCTTTCAATTGTTGCTTTCTTTAAATAAATTTTAGCAAGCAATTTTTTGAGCCACAGGCTCACATTATTTTGAGATAGTTTTAGTTTAATCGTGCAATTATTAATATTTAGTATAAAGAACTGCTTATGAGTGTAAAGAAACTACTGATGGTGTTTGCACTGTCGCTTATGTCACTTTCCGCACTGTGCCAAGTCACAGTGAAAGGCGTTGTGATTTC
>JAKVKZ010000047.1 GCA_022484565.1 Muribaculaceae bacterium | reverse complement strand
CATCCTTCAAAATGATTTCAATGCTTGTGGCTCCAGCATCAACGGCATTCTCCACCAATTCCTTGATGACAGAAGCAGGACGCTGAATCACTTCACCAGCAGCAATCTGATTTGCCACTGAATCAGGCAACAATTTGATTACATCACTCATGGCTCATCCTTATTTGATTGACTTATGACGCACAGAAGCCGAAGGCTCCGACATCAAATCACCCATTCCTGAAGTATCGAAAATATCATCGGGTTTCTTTGGACGCAACGAATCATACCACTTAAACCCAGCTAAATAGAACTGGGAACGCTTGGCCAGATAAAGCGGAGTGACATTACCACTTACATCGGGCCACATGGTTATCTTTTCAAGTTCCTGCTTAGGCTTTAACAGCACCTTAAGGAAACTGCTTTCAGCAAAAACAAGTTTATTGTAAGTAGAATCATTCTCCATTGGATAGAACAACGTCTGAACGTTACCGCTAACGTCAAGTTTGCGCAATTCGCCATCAATGAAGTATGCTTTCATCTCCTTACCTGCAAGCTGGTTATAATATTTGTCCTGTGTACTGTCGATTTTCTCCGCCATCAATCCAAAATTAGGTAAAGTGGCATAGTCAACAGTACTGTCAGCAATGTGGACATTAATCTCATTACCTGTTATCTGACGATTATCGCTCCAAACAATAGGATGCCTGTACATATTGAGCATGGAATCAGTTTGAACAAAGCTCATTGAGTCAGCAAGACCTTGAACATTGGAACGGAAGAAACGTGCCCGAGGATATGCACACAGTATTCGCGAACTGTCATTATGAATGAGATAAGTCCGCAATGTATCACCATGCAAATATAAGGTGTCGCCTTTTGAAAATTCTCGTGCCCGAGCATGTTTTGTGGCAAACGAAGTGTGGAGTTTCTCGTTATGATACCCATACCCACCATCAAGCAATGACTTATGCACAGAATCCGTAAGGAGAATATTTCCAAAAGCCTCTCCATATCCCTTTTTGCGGTCGTAAAACACAGTGTCGCCTGTCAACTTCTGCCCTTGCTTACCGACAATGAGCGAACGATGAAACAATGTGGCATTATCAGCATTGGTATTGTACCATCCCTTATCTGTGTAAACGATTGTGCTATCAGAAATAATGCGAGTTTGGCCAACTATATCCGAAATATGAGTGCGGGTATTGTAATGTAAAGTATCGGTACGCAAAGTATAGTCCTTGTTGTATAGCTGAACATCAAAAAGAAATTCAGCGTTCTTGGTTTTAGGCTCATATTGCCCATATATGGAAGAAAGCTGATTCTTAGAATCAACGATTTTACCGCCATCAAAATAGTAGCCGAGATTCTGAACCATGTCGTAATCGAGACTATCAGTTATAAGAGTCACATCACGATTAATCATCTTGACATTATGGCGAAGCTGTGCAAGTTCATCGTTACCATTATAGTAAAGCACATCAGAATAGACGAACAATGTGTCGCCCTGCTTCATCTTCACATGGCCAAAAGCATCAAGAGAACTCGTCTTATCGTAAAAGAAAGCACTATCGCAATACATGAACATTCCGCCCTTACGGAACTGTACATGACCACGAAGAATTTCATAATCAGGATGCATGGCATCAGCCACTAAAGCATCAGCATACTCCAAGAAGACACGATTCTTCTGATAACGGTTTGCCTTAGGAATTTGCGGCGTAATCCGGTTAATCTTAGTTTTAGGATGGCGAGCCTTAATCTTGACACGCGAAGGCATCTGGTGATTCTGGTTTTTAGGCATCATCTGCGCCCATGAATAACCGCTAACAATACCATCAACAGCAAAAAGACCCAAAAGGCACAAGATTCCTACAGAAATCTTATGCCCAATGTTATTCAATATTTTTCGGGATGCCATTCAGCAACTTAATTTTTCTTCAACCAACCATCGTACTTGAAATCGCAATTACGCCAACCATCTTCAATTCTGACGTAAGTTTCCTTCTGCTTTTTGCGAATCCACTCATCAAGGATTTTAGCCTTGCGATCGTTCTCGTACATGTTTTTCAGCAATTGATAGTCCTCGCTAAGATTAGCCTTGTGTCCATCAATGCGCTTCGACAATTTAGCAATAGCCACAATCTCCTTGTTACGCTTATCAACCATGATGAACGGCTGAGAAATAGAGTCAACATCAAGTTTATCAACAATCTTAGCAATGTCCTGAGGAAGATCAGCCATCTCAAACTTAGTGGTACCATTCTTTGAATTAACCATAATACCACGGTTATTCTTAGTGTCCTTATCCTGCGAGATGTACATTGTGGCATCCTCGAATGTGAACTTCTTGGCCTTAATGTCGCGACGGACAGAATCAAGGCGTGCAACAGCATCCTTCAAATCCTTATCAGCTACCTTCGGCTTTAGAAGGATATGGCGGGTGTTAATGCGGTCGCCACGCTTCTCAATAAGTTGGATGATATGATAGCCATATTCAGTTTCAACTATCTTGGAAACCTTTTTGGGGTCACTGAGATTGAAAGCCACACTGGCATATTCAGGGTCAAGTTCGGCACGACCCTTAAATCCGATTTCACCACCATAAACCGAAGAACCTGGGTCTTCAGAATAAAGGATAGCGAGAGTGGAAAAATCACTCTCTCCACTTGTAACCTTAGCGGCATAATCACGGAGACGGGCCTTAACATCATCAATTTCCTGCTGCGGAATCACCGGATTAACGGTAAGAATCTGAACTTCGACCTCTTTAGGCACATACGGAATACTATCAGCAGAAAGTGAAGAGAAGTACTTGCGAACATCAGCAGGAGTGGCTTTGACATTCTTGGTCAAAGAGCGCTGCACCTCCTGAATTATATACTGGTCGCGAATCATGTCGGTCATTTTCTCCTTCAACTCCGACATAGATTTGCGAAAATATTCCTCAACCTTTTCCTTAGAGCCTAAGTTGGCTATGAAATAATTGATACGGGCATCAGCCTGCTGAACAATCATCGATTCCTGAACCTTTACAGTATCAATTTTAGCCTGATGCAAATAAAGTTTCTGGACAGCAAGCTGCTCAGGAATAAAGCAATAAGGATTACCATTAATAGGGTCCTTTTCGTATTGCATCTGCATATACTGCTCTTCAATTTCAGATTTATAGATAGGTTCGTCGCCGACGACCCAAGCAACTTCTTCAGCTATATTGTTTTGTGCTATCATATATATAGCACCCAAGAACAAGCAAGCCAATGTTATCTTCAGTTTCACCTTTAAAAATTTTAATGATTATTTTCGGTTACAAAGTTATCACGATTTTCTCAATTATGGCGGATTTTTTTCTTATTATTGCTTAAAGTGAAGTGCATTTAGCAAAAAGCATAGCTAAAAAGCGGGTATTTTATGTTAACAGCATTCAAAAAATGGAATATCCCTATTCCTCCGCCCTACTAAAAAGAGCATCAAAGGAAAAGGGATATTTCTATAAATTGAGGAAAACCGACTAAACTACTTCACCAATTTCAGGACATTCTGGTTAACGACAACAGGATATTTAGCCTTGAGGCTGTCAATCCAACGTGTTTCGAGGACACCCTGATAATCGTTAGTTACAAGTCCAATGACATCGTTAGCCTCTTCAGGCTGGTCAAGAGTTTTGCCATCGAAAAGCACACAACTCTTGAAATGCTTATCATTAGGCACCTTAGGTTCAGCGCCAAATACAAGGTTATCAACCTGTGGATTTTCACCCTTAGCTACGAGAACACGCTCAATACGAATATCATTCTTAAACTGCTTCTTCAAAGAAGTGAGAGCAGTGTCGCCACCGACTTTCAACATGGCAGCGCGGAATGCATTAGAAACAGAGTCATTCTTGGTGTAAACCAAAGTGCCCTTGAACTTAGGAGCAGACCACTGATATTTATCCTTGTTAGCCTTGAAATATTCCTCAAGACCCTTAGTATCATTACTTGCACCTTCCCAAACCTTGCGGTTGCTGATTTCAAAGAGCATCATACCATCGCGATACTCATTCATCAGATTTCCATATTCAGGATATTTTACAGGAAGCTGAGCCTTAGCATAATCAAACAATTTAGCAGACTCAATCGACTTCATGAAATTATTGAAGTAATTGTTGAATGCTTCAGCAGTCTTTAAAGGAGCTTTGCCAGCCAACTTCTCAGCTACGACAGAAACAGGAACTTTAGTGTTGGCAATAGAGAAAGCAGTGACATCCGAATTACGGAGCTTTGCAACGAGAGTGGAATCATAACCACCATTCTTAGCCATTTCACCAGCAAGATATTTGCTCAAGCCCTTATTTTCCTTCAAGGAATATTCCTTGCTTAACTGCTTAACCTTCTCATCGCGGGCCATAGAAGCACGCTCATCACCTTGGATTTCCTGCATGATGCGCTTCTCGCACTGCTCGTATGAATCAATACCCTTGTGACCAAGTTTCTTAATGATATGAATACCATAAGGCGATTCAAACGGCTTGGAAATTGCACTATCAGGAAGAGCAAAAGAAATACTATCAAAAGGCTGCACCATTTCGCCTGCCCCAAACCAAGGGAGCAAACCGCCACGACTTGCAGAACCCGGGTCGCCAGATTCCTTCTTTGCAACATCCTCAAAATTAGCACCACCCTTTACAACGTTGTAAATGCTATCCATCTTACCTCTCAGCACATCCTTCAAGGAATCAGAAGCATTACGCGGGAAAAGTTTCATAATATGCTCAACAAGAACCTTACCACGAGTTGGACGAATGGCGTTAACTCTAACAATATGGAAACCATAAGGAGTTTCAAAGACTTGGGAAATTTTACCTACAGGAGTGTTGTAACAAGCATAATCAAACTGATAAGGATAACGACCTGCAACAATAAAGCCATAATCACCCTTATTGTGCTGAGCACTTCTATCGGCAGAATACTTCACAGCAAGGTCCTCAAAGCTCTGACCTGCGAGAATACATTTGCGGAGGCTATCAAGTTTGGCCTTCTGCTTAGCATTCGATTCAGCGTCGTGACCCAAAGCAAGCATCAAATGGCTGACATTAACATCCTTCTGCATACGCTCATAGGCTTCGCGAGCAAGGCGTTTGTTAACTGTGGAATCCTCGAGATACGGCTTAGCCAAATCATTGGCATAACCATCAAATTCCTTTTTGAAAGCAGCAGTGGTGTCAATACCAGCAGCTTTAGCATCAGCGACTTTTAGCTTATAAATTTCAAAGCGCTGAAGATACTGGTCAAGACTTTCCTTTTCAAGCTGTTGCTGATTATTCTTGTGATACAAGTATTCAAATTCGGACAGCTTAACACCCTCACCATTGACAGTCATCAATATAGGATCCTTAGCAGCCCAAGTAAAAAACACAGTCGCCGTAGCGGCGCACAATAAAAGCTTGTTCCTCATTATTATTAGTTAGTTAATTAATTAACAATATTATTTACTACACTCTTAAGTAAACGATAAAGAAGGCGTAAAATTATATCAAAACAAATAAAATTTCACGCCTTTATTTATATTAAAAGGTGCGATTAATCGTTAGGTACACTATAGTTAGGCGCTTCACTTGTGATAGTGACATTATGCGGATGACTTTCAGCAACGCCAGCACCAGTGATTCTTGTGAATTTGGCACTGTGGAGAGCCTCAATGTTAGCAGCACCGCAATAACCCATACCAGCACGAAGACCGCCAAGCATCTGATAAGCCACCTCATAAAGAGTTCCCTTGTAAGGCACACGGGCAGCAATACCTTCAGGCACGAGTTTCTTGGAATCCTTCACATTCGACTGGAAATAACGGTCCTTTGAACCCTTCTCCATAGCTTCGAGTGAACCCATACCACGATACGTCTTATATTTACGGCCATTGAAAATCACAGTTTCACCCGGGGATTCCTCAACACCGGCAAACATACCGCCAAGCATAACTGAATAAGCACCAGCAGCAAGAGCCTTGACAATATCGCCTGAGAAACGGATGCCACCATCAGCGATAAGCGGTACACCCGTACCTTCAAGAGCCTTAGCAACATCATAAACAGCACTAAGTTGCGGAACACCGATGCCAGCAATGATACGAGTAGTGCAAATAGAACCCGGGCCAATGCCGACCTTTACACCATCAGCACCATTATCAACGAGGAATTTCGCAGCCTCGCCAGTGGCAATGTTACCAACAACGACATCAATATCAGGGAATTTAGCCTTAACCTCACGAAGGACACCTACGACGCCTTTGGAATGGCCGTGGGCAGTGTCGATAACAATGGCATCAACGCCAGCATCAACAAGAGCCTCAGCACGCAGAAGGCTATCAGCAGTAACGCCGATACCGGCAGCAACCATGAGTCGGCCACGTGAATCCTTGCAGGCATTAGGCTTATCTTTAGCCTTAGTGATATCCTTATAAGTGACAAGGCCAATCAGTTTCCCAGTTTTATCAACCACCGGCAACTTCTCAATCTTGTGACGCTGAAGAATTTCAGCAGCCTCTTCAAGATTGGTGGATTGATTGGTAGTGACAAGGTTTTCACTGGTCATGACCTCATCAATTTTACGGTCCATATCACGCTCAAAACGAAGGTCACGGTTAGTGACAATACCAACAAGCATACCTTTATCGTCAACCACAGGAATGCCACCGATGTGATATTCGCTCATCATGGTGAGAGCATCAATGACACGAGATCCACGCTTGATGGTGACAGGGTCATAAATCATACCATTCTCAGCACGTTTCACAGCATGAACCTGCTTAGCCTGCTCCTCGATGCTCATATTCTTATGAATGACACCAATACCACCCTCACGAGCAATGGCAATGGCAAGTTGAGTTTCGGTAACAGTGTCCATAGCCGCCGAAACGAGCGGGACATTCAATTTAATATTACGTGAGAACTTGGTTGAGAGATCAACACTATTTGGTAATACCTCGGAATAAGCGGGTATCAAGAGGACATCATCGAATGTGAGTCCATCCATTTTTACTCTATCTGCAATAAATGACATAAACTGATGGCTTAATTTTTATTGCCTACAAAATTATGAATATTTCTTGGATTTTACCCAATCTGTCACAAAATCTTTAACCATAAATAACAATGACACCAATCATCATTGCATTTTGCTCATGAAAAAATCAAAAGAAATCGCATTTTCACTACAATAATTTTCATGCAAAACACGGCTTACTGATAATTCCAATTCACCTTTATCAATATAGATTTCCGGCGCTTTCATCCTACGATTTTACAATTAGACGAAAATAATGGGACAAACGTGGGACAGTGTGGGACGCTGTGATTACTTATCCACCAATAAGTTACAGCAGCATTTTCCACGATTGTCCCAAACTTTTTCACCATTACTTTGCCATTTTTGGGACAGCTGAACCATTCTGATTACCAACATATTAGAACAATGAAAAATCAGCAATACATGAAATAATGTGGGACAGGCGTGGGACAGCGTGGGACACTGTGATTACTTATCCGCCAATAAGTTACAACAGCGTTTTCCACGATTGTCCCAAACTTTTCACCATTACTTTGCAATATTTGGGACAACTGAACCATTCTGATTATCAACATATTAAGACAAGGGTAAATCAGAAATACATAAAATAATGTGGGACAGGTGTGGGACAGCGTGGGACACTGTGATTACTTATCCACCAATAAGTTACAACAGAGTTTTCCACGATTGTCCCAAACTTTTTCACCATTACTTTGCCGTTTTTTGGACAGATACTTTGCACCACTTGGGACAGCCATTTTCGACAGCACAATATCAAAGAACTATTTTATTCAGAAATTCATCACCAATAATACAGGGACAAAATTCCAAGAACAAAGATACAGAGGCAAAACAAAATAAATACAAGGAAAACGGAAAAGCCAAAACAGGCTGCCCCAAAACGGGACAGCCTGAATTATAAGTTATCTAAAAATATGATTGACTACAGAAATATCAATTACCCATTTCCGAAAGGAACTTGATGCGGACAAGACGGATTTCCTCTTCAGTGTAATCACTGCCAAGTTCTTTAATGGCGGCTTCGAGGTCGTCACTCTCACTTTCCTTGAAATATTCAAAGATGTCGGCCTGATGGTCCTCATCCATAACCTCATTAAGGAAGTAATCGATATTAATTTTAGTGCCAGAGTAAACAATAGCTTCAACCTCATCAAGCATTTCGCTGAATTCAAGGCATTTGGAATCAGCAAGTTCATCAAGCGCAATTTTGCGGTCGATGGCCTGAATGATACTAATCTTCATGGTACTCTTGTTAGCCACACTTCGGATACGCATATCCTCGGGTCGCTCAATTTCATTCTCCTCGACATGCTTCTTGATGAGCTGCACAAATTCCGCGCCATAGCGCTTGGCCTTACCAGCACCCACACCCGGGATGTTCTGAAGCTCGTCGAGATTAATCGGATAAGTTGTGGCCATAGCCTCAAGACTCGGGTCCTGGAAGATGACATAAGGCGGCAACTCATGCTTTTTAGCGATTTTTTTGCGCAAATCACGCAACATGGCATAAAGTTCGGGGTCAACCGCACAAGCAGCCCCACCCTTCACTTCAACATCATCATCCGTTTCAGAAAAATCGTTATCCTCAACAATTTTGAATGAAGACGGATTTTTCAAAAAATCATGGCCCTTCTTTGTGACCTTGAGCAAACCATAATTTTCAATGTCGCGGTCGAGATAGCCACCAATAATGGCCTGACGGATGACGGCATTCAAGATTTTCTCGTCAACATCATCCTTGCAGCCAAACACTTCAAGTTCATCCTGCTTATAAAGTTTGACCTCGTTGGTAGCCTTACCGACAAGCACATTGATAACATGGTCGGCCTTAAACTTTTCCTTTAAGGCAATAACCGTCTCAATAATGGCGCAAAGTTCATCCTTAGCCTCAACCTGCTTTTTGGGATTCAGGCAATTATCGCAGTTACCGCAATTATCGGGAGTGTATTCCTCACCAAAATAATGCAGCAAAGTTTTGCGACGGCAAACTGAAGATTCAGCATAAGAAGCCGTCTCGAGCAACAACTGCTTACCAATCTCCTGTTCGGCAATAGGCTTGCCCTGCATAAATTTCTCCAATTTCTGCAAATCCTTATTAGTATAGAAAGTGATGCACTGCCCTTCGCGACCATCACGACCGGCACGGCCAGTCTCCTGATAATAACCTTCAAGGCTCTTTGGAATGTCGTAATGAATGACAAACCTGACATCAGGCTTATCAATACCCATACCAAAGGCAATGGTGGCAACAATGACATCGACCTTTTCAAGAAGGAACGCATCCTGATTGGCAGTACGCGTTGGGCTATCCATACCAGCATGGTAAGGAAGCGCCTTAATATTATTGACCTGCAAAGTAGCAGCCAATTCTTCAACCTTTTTACGGCTTAAACAATAAATAATGCCAGACTTGCCTTCCTGTGACTTGATGAACTTGATAATGTCCTTGTCAACATCCTTAGTCTTAGGACGAACCTCATAATAAAGATTAGGACGATTGAAGGAAGATTTGAAGACCTTGGCATCAGTCATGCCAAGATTCTTTTGGATGTCGTGCTGAACTTTAGGAGTGGCAGTAGCCGTAAGGGCAATAACCGGACGCTTACCAATCTCATTAATAATAGGCCTGATTTTGCGATATTCAGGGCGGAAGTCATGCCCCCACTCAGAAATACAATGCGCCTCATCGACAGCATAAAATGAGATATGGATACCTTTCAGGAATTCGATATTCTCCTCTTTAGTAAGAGATTCAGGGGCAACATAAAGCAATTTAGTCCTTCCGCTGACAACATCGGCCTTAACCTGATCGATCGCCTGACGATTAAGCGAAGAATTAAGGAAATGGGCGATGCCCTCCTGCTCGCTATAGTTGCGCATAGCATCAACCTGATTCTTCATGAGGGCAATAAGCGGGGAAATAACAATAGCAGTGCCCTCCATAATCAATGACGGCAATTGATAGCAAAGAGATTTGCCACCGCCGGTCGGCATCAAGACAAATGTGTCGTTTTCATCAAGAAGATTCTCCATGATAGCTTCTTGATTACCTTTGAATGTGTCAAATCCAAAATATTTTTTCAGCTCGGAAGTGAGTCTTTTCTTATTTGTCATGATTACTTTAAATATTTCGCATCTTGAATGACAAATTTAGTAATTCCCCAATCAATCTTCCAAATATTTTGACTGAAATTTTCAATTTATTTGATGCATGGCCTCAAAATTGGCCTTTTCAAGCTGTTCGAGGCAATAATCCTTGGTAACTTCAAATTTTTTCTTTTTAGTTGAAGGCATATTATACATGACATCGACCATAATTGTCTCAACAATCGAACGGAGGCCACGAGCGCCGAGTTTATATTCGATAGCCTTGTCAACAATGCAATCGAGCGCCTCGTCAGCAAAGGATAAAGCGACGCCATCCATTTCCATAAGTTTCACATACTGCTTGACGATGGCATTCTTAGGCTCGGTAAGGATTCGGCGAAGAGCGTCGCGGTCGAGCGGCTCAAGATTGGTGAGAATAGGCAAACGGCCCACAATCTCAGGAATCAAGCCAAAAGCCTTCAAATCCTGCGGAGCAACAAAGTGCAGGAGACGTTCACGCTCCACACGGCTATGCTTGTTGGCAGCGCCATAACCGACGACATGAGTGTTGAGCCTCAACGCAATCTGACGCTCAATACCCTCGAAAGCGCCACCGCAAATGAACAACACATTCTTAGTGTCGACAGGAATCATCTTCTGCTCAGGATGCTTACGGCCACCTTGCGGCGGAACGTTGACAATAGAACCCTCAAGGAGTTTGAGCAACCCCTGCTGAACGCCCTCACCGCTTACATCGCGGGTGATTGACGGATTGTCGCCCTTACGGGCAATCTTGTCGATTTCATCGATAAACACAATGCCACGCTCAGCCTGCTTGACATTATAATCGCAAGCCTGAAGAAGGCGGGTGAGCAAACTCTCGATATCCTCACCGACATAACCAGCCTCGGTGAGTACAGTGGCATCAACAATGGCAAAAGGCACTTTGAGCATCTTAGCTATAGTCTTAGCAATAAGAGTCTTGCCCGTACCAGTAGGGCCAACCATGATGATATTGGACTTTTCAATCTCAACATCATCAGTAACCTTTTGCGACAGACGCTTATAGTGATTGTAAACGGCAACCGACAGATAACGCTTAGCATCGTCCTGCCCAATCACATATTGGTCGAGATATTCCTTAATCTCCTTAGGCTTGGGCACCTCAAGAATGTCGATATCCTCAACTTTACTTGCCTTTTTGAGGTATTCCCTCGCAATATTATTGGCTTGTTCGGCACATTCATTGCAAATGCAGCCTTCCGCGCCCGGCATAATCAGCTCAACTTCGCTGGCGCCACGACCGCAGAAGCTGCAATGCAGTTCATCTTTTTTCTTCATTCAGAATTATTCCTTCTCTTTTGTGAGCACTTTATCAACCATACCGTAATCGAGAGCTTCCTGCGAAGTCATCCAATAGTCGCGGTCGCTGTCCTTCTCGACTTTTTCGAAAGGTTGGCCGGAATGAGTGGATATAATCGTGGTGAGTTCCCTTTTCAACTTCTGGATTTCACGGGCAGTGATTTCGATGTCGGAAGCCTGTCCCTGAACTCCACCCATAGGCTGATGAATGAGCACGCGGGAATGAGGCAAGCAGAAACGTTTGCCCTTTTCGCCCGAGACGAGCAGAACGGCAGCCATAGAAGCAGCCATACCGGTGCAGATTGTGGAGACATCGCTTGAAATATATTCCATAGTGTCGTAAATGCCAAGACCAGCGTAAACAGAGCCGCCAGGAGAATTGATGTAGATAGAGACATCCTTACCCGGGTCGGCAGAATCGAGATAAAGCAACTGCGCCTGAATGACATTGGCAGTGTATTCGTTCACCTCAGTGCCAAGGAAAATTATGCGGTCCATCATAAGACGTGAGAACACGTCCATCTGAGCGACATTGAGCTTGCGCTCCTCGATGATAGTGGGATTAATGTAACTGTAATCATCGACCACCTTAGCATAGTCATCGAGAGCCAAACCATTCATACCCAAATGGTTCACAGCATAATTCCTGAAATCATTTTTCATAAATTCGTTATTTTTAATTTGTTATTTTATTTCCATTGTCGGTTCTTCAAACGAAACAAGGCGAAAACAAAACCACCTTGCCATCATTACAAAGATACAACTATTTCGCATCATAGAAAAATAACATTACAAATATTATTCCAAAAAAAGGAAAGGCGCCGAGAAAGCAAAAACTCCCGACGCCCTTTATAAGCCAAATTCCTCAAAGGGAATTATTTTTTAGCAAAAAGTTCGTTGAATTCCTTGACGGAAACATTCTTTTCATCAACAGTGACATTGCCACGGATGAATGAATAGAGTTTCTCCTCGACAGCCTTTTCAGCGATGCCACGGCGATTCTCGTCCTTGCCCATCATTTCCTTGGCATATTTCTCGATAATGTCATCAGGAATGTTAGTCATACCATATTGTGAGAATTGCTGATAAGCATAGACCTTAGCCACTGCCAACATGTCAGCCTCTTCCACCTTAATATTATTGTCGGCAACAATCTTCTCCTTAATCAACTGCCATTCCAAATCAGGAACCATCTTATTGAAATCATCGTCAATGGTGTCGGGATTACGCTTTGAATCGGATTTGAGCAACCATTTCTTAAGGAATTCAGCCGGAAGTTCAAGAGCGCCGACTTTCTCCTTTATGACATTTTCAGCATCGATGGTGAAGCGATAATTGCTTTCGCCCTTAAGCTGGTTGGCAATCATTTCCTTAACCTTAGCCTTATATTCGTCTTCAGATTTAACGGCGTCCTTGCCAAAAGCCTGATCGTAATATTCCTGACCAAGTTCGGCAGGATGGTTAACGATAATTTCAGCAACAGTCATCTCGAAATCAGACTTAACTTCAGCGTCAGCATTGTCAACATTGAGCATGGAAGCCATTTCACTAATGTTGCCACCAGTGGTAGCCCATGGGTTGAAGACAACCTTATCACCAACTTTGCAGCCGATGAATTTAGCTTTCTGGTCCTTGTCCTGAACGTATTCAGGAGAAACGATGGTCTTTTCAACATTGACGCCACCCTCTTTAGGAGTGCCATCCTCGTTGAGTTCAACCATAGAACCCTTGACAAGAGCAGTGTCGTCGGCAACATCACCAGGCTCCTGCTTTCCATAGCGGCGACGCATATTCTCGTCCTGCTTGGAAATCATGTCGTCGTCAACATTAATATTATAGAAAGGAATCTTGACATTCTTGTCGAGAGTGAAATTGATTTCAGGAGCAAGCCCGACCTCGAATTTCATGGTGAAATCCTTGTCGCTAGCCAAATCAAGAGGCTTTTCGTCGGCAGAAAGAGGTTCGCCGAGAACATTCAGCTTGTTATCATAAATGTATTTTGACAGAGCGTCGCTAAACTGCCCATTCAATTCCTGAGCAAGGACATCCTTGCCATAAAGCTTTTTCAAAAGCCCGAAAGGCACGTGCCCAGCGCGGAATCCGGCAAGCGGATGCTCACGACCAATTTTTCTAAGTTCCTTATCAACTTTTTCTTGATAATCATTCTGCTCAATCAGCACTGTGATAATACCTGTCACATTGCCAGTTTTTTCCAATGTTACGTTCATTTTCTGGAATATCTGTTATAATTATTATTTGTCGGACATCAATCTGAGGCCAAATAGCCAAAGAATTTGCAAAATTACATTTTCTTCTTCCTTTCAGCAAATTTAGTGCCAACTTTTTTAATAATTCCACACAACAAGATGCAACAAAGAGCGACATATTAATGAAATAACGGAATAATTTTGTATTTTTGTGACAAAATCAGAGAAGATATGCGCACCTCATTTTATATAATAGCAACATTATTGCTGATGACACTTCTGGGAAGCGGATGCAGCGACACCTTTAAAGTGACATCAATACAGATATATCCGGAAAGCGATTCAGTGAAAATAGGAAGCACCCTGCAGCTGAATGCGGCATTTGAATTCAAGGGAGGCGACTACAACGACCCCAACCTGATAGTGCCTTCATGGAAAAGCGACAATGAAGCCGTAGCCACAGTGAACGACAGCGGACTGGTGCGGGCAAAAACGCCAGGGAAAGCCATAATAACAGTGGGGCTTGGCGACAAGGAGGCATCGGCGACAATAATTGCCGTTGACACCACAAAAAGTGAATAATGCATATTTTGCTTGAAAAAAGGAATAATTCGCAACATTTTTCAGTTTTATCCTTAAATTTCTCACAATTTTGCTTGTATTTATGAAATATTGATTACCTTTGCAGCATCAAAGTCTTTCAAGATGAAGAATTTTTACGCATATTATTTTTTCTTTTACTTTTATTTTAATGGAAATAAGAGGCGGGACGATATGCACGTATAATTGTTTTTGAGAGAATGATTAACAAAAATACTAAGAATCCCGCCACGGAAGTGACGGGATTCTTTTATTTAACAACAAGAAATGGATAAGAAAGTAACAATACAAGGCGTCAGAGGCTGCTATCACGAGGCGGCGGCAAGACAATACTTCAAAGGAGAGGACATAGAGATAGTGCCCTGCGACACATTCATCGACATGTTCGACATACTGAGAAGCGACCCGTCGCTGATTGGCTCGCTGGCGATAGAGAACACAATAGCCGGCAGCCTGCTTCAGAACCACGAACTGCTACGGCAAAGCAACCTGACAATAGCCGGAGAATACAAGATGCACATATCGCACGTGCTCGCCGCATTGCCAGGACAAAAGATTGAAGACATCACCGAAGTGAACTCACACCCGATGGCACTGATGCAATGCGAACAATACCTGCGCCGCCACCCAAACATGAAAATGGTGGAAACAAGCGACACAGCAGCAAGCGCACAAGAAATAGCCGAAAAGCAGCTGACGGGACATGCGGCAGTGTGCGGCAGCTACGCAGCACAACTATACGGGCTTGAAATACTCGACACAGACATACAAACACATAAAAAGAACTTTACACGTTTTCTGATAATAGCCGACCAACTGACGGCACAAGAGATGAACGCGGGAAAGCCGAAAAACAAGGCATCGATAGTGTTCTCACTGCCCCACACGCAGGGAAGCCTGTCGAAAGTCCTTACCATACTGTCGTTTTACGACATAAATCTATCAAAAATCCAATCGTTGCCGATAATAGGCCGCGAATGGGAATACAGATTCTACATCAATCTGAACTTCAACGATTACACACGTTACCGCCAATCGATTGACGCAGTGCGACCACTAATTACCGATTTTAAAATTCTTGGAGAATATGCCGAATTCAATGAACAGTGACCACAACCAAAGCATCACTCCCGCACAAAGAGTGCAACAAGTGAAGGAATACTACTTTTCACGGAAATTGCGTGAAGTAGCAGAGCTGAACGCCAAAGGCGCAGACATAATATCGCTCGGCGTGGGAGGTCCTGACCGCCCGCCGCACAAAGACGTGATTGAAACGCTGTGTGAAGAAGCCCACAAGCCCAACACACACGGATACCAGCCATACGTGGGCATTCCGGAACTGCGCAAAGCATTCGCCGAATGGTACAAGAAGAATTATGGCGTTACTCTTGACCCAAAGAGTGAAATACAGCCACTAATCGGATCGAAAGAAGGAATTCTGCATATTTCACTGGCATTTCTGAACCCCGGCGACGGAGTGCTCGTTCCAAATCCTGGATACCCGACATATACGTCGGTAAGCCGACTTGTGGGAGCAGAAATATTCAACTACGACCTCACCGAAGAAGGAAATTGGGAGCCGGATTTCAAAGCACTCGAACGCATGCCGCTCGACAAGATAAAGCTCATGTGGGTGAATTATCCGAATATGCCGACAGGACACCGCGCATCGATGAAACTTTTTGAACGCATAGTGGATTTCGGACGCAGACACAACATAGTGATAGTGAACGACAACCCATACAGCTTCATACTGAACGACAAGCCTTTGAGTATCATGAATGTGGAAGGAGCCAAAGAAACAGCAATAGAGATGAACTCGCTGAGCAAATCGCACAATATGCCGGGATGGCGCATTGGTATGCTGGCATCAAACCCGACATTCATAGGATGGATACTGAAAGTGAAATCGAATATCGACAACGGCCAATTCCGCCCGATGATGCTGGCAGCAGTGGAAGCTCTGCATTGCCAACAAAGCTGGTACGAAGAAGTGAACAGCGCATACCGAACACGCCGCAAAGTGGCAGAAAAGATAATGGACAAACTCGGCTGCAAATTCGACAGCACACAAAGCGGACTATACTTGTGGGGACGCATTCCCGATTCAGCCGAAGGCTCAGAACAATTCGCCGACCATATCCTATATGACGCACACGTGTTCCTCACTCCGGGATTCATATTCGGGAGCAACGGAGAAAGATTCATCCGCATATCGCTTTGTGCCACCGAGCAAAAGATGGAAGAAGCACTCGGCAGGATTGAGCAGCTGGTGAACAACGACAAGAAAAATAATCAATAAACCACCAATATTATGTTTGAAGAATTACAACCCATATCCTTTCCAGGATTGGACATGAAACGGCCTATAATCATAGCCGGGCCGTGCAGCGCAGAAACAGAAGAGCAGGTGATGAGTACAGCAAAGGACCTTTCCAGCCACGGAATTCACATATTCCGCGCTGGCATCTGGAAACCACGCACAAAACCAGGAGGCTTTGAAGGCATAGGCGTTGAAGGTCTGGCATGGCTACAGAGAGTGAAGAAAGAGATAGGAATGTACGTGTGCATAGAAGTAGCCACCAAAGCGCATGTGGAAGCCGCCCTTGAAGCAGGCATCGACATGCTGTGGATTGGAGCGAGGACATCGGCAAACCCATTCGCAATGCAGGAAATAGCCGACGCACTGGAAGGACACGACATACCAGTTCTCGTGAAAAACCCTGTAAATCCCGACCTTGAACTGTGGATAGGAGCACTTCAACGCATCTACAACGCAGGAATACATAAACTCGGAGCAATCCACCGCGGATTCAGCACCTACGGCAAGCACATCTACAGAAATCTGCCACAATGGCACATTCCTATCGAACTTCGCCGCAGAATTCCGAATATGCAGCTTATCTGCGACCCGTCGCACATTGGCGGAAAACGCGAACTGGTGGCACCACTGTCGCAACAAGCCATGGATATGGGCTTCGACGGACTGATAATAGAAAGCCATTGTGACCCCGACAGCGCATGGAGCGACAAGAGCCAACAAGTAACACCAGATGTTCTAAATTACATAGTGAATATGCTCGTTATCCGCGAAACCACCCAGACAACAGAGAACCTGACGCTGCTGCGCCAGCAACTCGACCAAATAGACAACGAACTGCTTGAACTGCTAAACAAACGTATGCGAGTGTCGAGAGAAATCGGACAATACAAGAAGGAACACAGCATGCCAGTAGTACAGACCAACAGATACGACGACGTGCTCCGCACCCGCGGCAAAATCGGCGAAGAAATGGGCATGAGCGGCGACTTTATACGCACCATCATGCAAACCATACACGAGGAATCGGTACGCCAGCAGATAGAAGTGCTTGCAAACCGCATGCATCCATAATAATTGACATAAATCGAATAACTCTTAACATTCCATTAAAGTGAAAATTCTAATTCTCGGCGCCGGCAAAATGGGCAGTTTCTTTTGCGACGTGCTAAGTTTCAAACATGAAGTTGCAGTGTTCGACGTGGATGCGCAGCGCTTGCGGTTCACATTCAACACACAGCGACTGACGACATACGAGGAAGTACGCGAGTTCGCACCAGAACTGATGATAAACGCAGTGACGGTGAAATACACGATAGAAGCCTTCAACAAAGTGCTGCCACTCCTACCCGACTCGTGCATAATATCCGACATAGCATCGGTGAAAACCGGGCTGCCTGAATTCTACGCATCGTGCGGACATCCGTTCGTGAGCACGCACCCGATGTTCGGCCCGACATTCGCATCGCTCAGCAACCTATCAAGTGAAAACGCGATAATCATAGAAGAAAGCGACCATCTTGGCAAGGTATTCTTCAAAGACCTGTACAACGAGCTTCATCTCAACATATTTGAATACACATTCAAGCAGCATGACGAGACGATAGCCTTTTCGCTTTCAATACCGTTTGCCTCGACGCTGGTGTTTGCCAGCGTGATGAAGCATCAAGACGCACCCGGAACGACATTCAAACGGCACATGGCAATTGCCCACGGACTGATGTCGGAAGATGATTATCTGCTACAGGAAATCCTGTTCAACCCGCACACGACCGAGCAACTTCAGAAAATCCAAAACCAGCTTTCAAAACTGCAAAAGATTATTGCCGACCGCGACAGCGAGGCAATGAAAGCCTTCCTCGAAGACGTGAGAAAGAACTTGAGATAAACAACATTAGAATATTCGGCATCCTTTTTGTAAATCAAACTAAAGGATGCCGATTTTTTTGAATCGCTACCTTCCTAAAAAATGATACCAATATGAAAAACATGACACAACAGACAATTCAAAACCATTATTTTTGCGCTTTTCAGTATTTTTTGTGCATAAGGTTTGGGCAACTCATTCATTTTTTGCAATTTTGCAGTTTGAATTGAAAACAATAATAAATATGGAAATATCCGCAGGACAACTTGCAGCTATAGTGCATGGCACAGTTGATGGTGATTCAGCAGTAATAATAAATGGTTTCGCAAAGATAGAAGAGGCACACGAAGGCGACCTCACCTTTCTTGCCAATCCCAAATATACCAACTTTGTTTACAGCACAAAGGCATCGGTGATTCTTGTCAGAAAGAATTTTGAACCGGAAGAAGCCGTAAAAGCCACAATGATACGCGTGGAAGACCCATACGCCACATTAGCGGAGCTGCTCAACTTCGTGAACGGACAAAGGGCAGAAAAGATGGGTGTGGAACAACCAAGCTACGTGAGCGAAGGCGTGACAGTGCCATCGGACATATATCTGGGAGCATTCGCATACATAGGCAAAGGCGTTACACTCGGCAAACACGTTAAGATATATCCACAATGCTACGTCGGCGACAACGTGAAAATCGGTGACGACGTGATACTCTATCCAGGAGTGAAAATCTACCACGACTGCGTGATTGGCAACAAGTGCATACTTCAAGGAGGCGCAGTGATAGGCGGCGACGGATTCGGATTCGCACCTGAAAACGGGGAATATGTGAAGATTTCCCAAATAGGCAACGTCGTTCTGGAAGACAATGTGGAAATAGGAGCAAACACGACTGTGGACCGCGCAACAATGGGCAGCACAATTATCCATCACGGAGTGAAACTCGACAACCTGATTCAGGTGGCACATAATGTGGAAATAGGTGAATCAACCGTAATGGCAGCCCAAGTAGGCATAGCCGGCTCCACAAAAATAGGACATCACAATATGGTGGGCGGACAAGTAGGATTCGCCGGACATATACAAATAGGCGACAACAACCAATTCGGAGCACAATCAGGAGTGCCCAACAGCGTGGCATCTGGAAAAGCAGTGATAGGCTCACCGGCAATCAACGGCAGGGACTTCGCCCGCCAAGTGTTCTACCTGAAGAACATCGGCGAAATGTACCGCGACATACGCGACATGAAGAGCCGACTTGAAAAGATTGAAAAAGAGAAAGAGAAATAATAAATAACCAATATGAAACAGCGTACATTAAAAAGTGCTTTTAAAGTAAGTGGCAAGGGTCTGCACAGCGGACTTGCCATCGAGGCAACTTTCCTACCCGCTCCGCAAGATCATGGATACAAGTTCCAGAGAATTGACCTGCCGAACATGCCAATAATCGATGCGTTAGCCGAGAACGTCGTTGAGACCAAACGCGGCACAGTAGTGGCAAACGGAGACGTGCGTGTGTCAACCATAGAGCATGCACTTGCAGCCCTGTATGCAGCGGGCATCGACAACTGCATGATTCAAGTAAACGCTCCAGAGATTCCAATACTCGACGGAAGTGCCAGAATATTCTGCGACAAGATTGCTGAAGTAGGCATAGAAGAACAAAACGCAGACAAAGACTTTTACGTGGTGAAACAAAAGATTGAGGTGATTGACGAAGAGTCAGGCTCCTCACTGATAGTTTTGCCTGACAAAGATTTTTCAATCGACACAATGATTGAGTTCGATTCGCCAGTGCTGGACAACCAGTTCGCGACACTTGACAATCTGGACAAATTCAGCGAAGAGATAGCAGGCAGCCGCACATTCGTGTTTGTACGCGAAATAGAGCAGCTGCTCAACAACAATCTGATAAAAGGCGGTGACCTTGACAATGCGATAGTAATTTACGACGCGCCAATGAGCCAAGACTCGCTCGACCACCTTGCCGACCTGATGAAAGTGCCACACAAGCACGTGAGCGAATTCGGCTACATCAACAATAAGCCACTGGCATTCGACAATGAGCCGGCACGCCACAAGCTGCTTGACGTACTGGGCGACATAGCACTGATAGGACGTCCAATGAAAGGCCGCATCATAGCCATGAAGCCAGGACATACACTCAACACGACATTCACGAAGAAAATCCGCAAGCAAATCAAGCATCAGGAAATTCAGGCACCAAGCTACAATCCGAACGTACCGCCGATAATGGACATCAACCGCATACGTCAACTTCTGCCTCACCGCTACCCTATGCTACTCGTTGACAAAATCATCGAAATAGGTCAGAACTATATAGTAGGCGTAAAGAACGTGTCGGGCAATGAGCCATTCTTCCAAGGGCATTTTCCGCAAGAACCAGTGATGCCAGGAGTGCTGATAGTGGAAGCCATGGCACAAGTGGGCGGAATACTCGTACTGAACTCAGTTGACGAGCCAGAGCGCTACTCGACATATTTCATGAAGATTGACAACGTGAAATTCCGTCAGAAAGTAGTGCCGGGCGACACATTGGTGTTCCACCTATCATTCATGACAGAAATACGACGCGGATGCGCAGTAATGAAAGGATTCGCATTCGTAGGAGAAAAGATAGTGTCGGAAGCTGAATTCATGGCACAGATAATAAAGAACAAATAGCAAGACACCCAATAACAAAAGAAAAATGAAGCAACCATTAGCTTATGTGCATCCAGCCGCAAAGATAGCCACCAATGTGGTTATTGACCCATTCGTGACAATCGACCAGAACGTAGAAATCGGTGAAGGCACACGTATCGGCAGCAATGTGACGATACTGGAAGGAGCACGCATCGGGCGCAACTGTACGATATGCGCAGGCGCAGTGATTTCAGGTGTTCCACAAGATTTGAAGTTTCAAGGAGAAGAGTCACTGGCAATAATAGGCGATAACACGACAATACGGGAATGCGCCACAATAAACCGCGGAACAGCCTCGAAAGGCAAAACCGTGGTTGGCAACAACTGCCTTGTGATGGCATACTGCCACGTGGCCCACGACTGCGTAATCGGCGACAACGTAATAATGTCGAACGCAACGCAAGTGGCAGGTGAAGTGGTAATCGACAACTTCGCAGTGATAGGCGGAGGCACACTGATTCACCAGTTCTGCCACGTCGGACAGCACGTGATGCTTCAAGGCGGAGCATTAGTGGGAAAAGACGTGCCACCATTCGTGAAGGCAGGCCGCGAACCACTGCAATATGCAGGAGTGAACTCCATAGGACTACGCCGCCGCAACTTCGACAACGAGACAATCCGGGAAATACAGGAAATCTACCGCTATCTATACTTATCAGGACTGAACAACTCCGATGCAGTGGAACGCATCGAAGCAGAATTGCCAGCCACGAAAGAGCGTGACGAAATCATAATGTTCGTACGCAACTCGAAGCGCGGCATCATCCGCGGTTACGTGTGAGAAGGAGCTAAGAGCAATGGCAGAAGAGTTGAAGATAAACAAGGTTGAAGTCAGACAACTCCGCCTTGAAGATTATAAAGAACTTGCCCAATCATTCAAGCGCGTCTATGCCGACAAAGATGTGTTCTGGACATACGAGCAGATAAAAAAGCTGACTGAGATATTTCCAGAAGGACAAGTCGTGACCGTAGTTGACAATAAGATAGTGGGTTGTGCCCTATCGCTAATAGTGAACTACGACATGGTGAAAGGCGACCACACTTACGCAAAAGTGACAGGCAACGAGACCTTCAACACCCATAATCCAAACGGCAACATACTTTACGGCATAGAGGTGTTCATACATCCCGACTATAGAGGGCTAAGGCTTGCACGCCGAATGTACGACTACCGCAAGGAACTGTGCGAGACGCTCAACCTAAAGGCGATAATGTTCGGAGGAAGAATCCCGAACTACTACAAATACGCCGACCAAGGTATGCGCCCCCGCGAATACATCAACAAGGTAAAAAGCCGTGACATATACGACCCAGTGCTGACGTTCCAACTCTCGAACGACTTCCACGTGAGGCGAATAATCACCAATTATCTGCCAAACGATGAAGAATCGAAGCACTATGCCACCCTGCTGCAATGGGACAACATTTATTATCAGCCCAAACCTGAAGTTACCGACAAGAAGAACTCGGTGAGAGTGGGACTTGTGCAATGGCAAATGCGCCCATACAAGGACCTTGACGTGCTTTTTGAGCAAATTGAATTCTTCGTTGACGCAGTGAGCGACTACCAGAGCGACTTCATACTATTCCCCGAATACTTCAACGCCCCATTGATGGCAAAATACAACCATCTGGGAGAAGCGGAATCAATAAGGGCACTCGCACAATACACTGAAGAAATACGTGAACGGTTCATCAAACTTGCCATAAGCTACAACATCAACATCATTACAGGCAGTATGCCATCGCTCTCCGACAACAAGCTGAAGAATGTAGGCTTCCTTTGCCGACGTGACGGCAGCTACGAGATGTACGAGAAAATCCACATCACGCCCGATGAGATAAAGAGTTGGGGACTTTCAGGAGGTGACAGAATACAAGTATTCGAGACCGACTGCGCCAGAATCGGAGTGCTGATATGCTACGATGTGGAATTTCCTGAGCTATCGCGCATACTTGCCGACCAAGACATGCAGATACTGTTTGTGCCATTCCTCACCGACACCCAAAACGGATATTCACGAGTGAGAGTGTGCGCCCAAGCCCGCGCAATTGAGAACGAGTGCTTTGTGGCAATAGCTGGAAGTGTGGGCAACCTGCCAAGAGTACACAACATGGACATCCAGTACGCGCAATCGGCAGTGTTCACACCATGCGACTTCCAATTCCCTACCGACGGAAAGAGAGCCGAGGCAACACCAAACACGGAAATGATACTTGTGAGCGATGTGGACCTTGACCTACTGACTGAACTTCACACTTACGGCAACGTACGCAACCTGCGTGACCGCCGACTTGACCTATACGACCTCAAGACCAAGAAATAGGACTATCAGCAACAGCAAAATCAATTGAGATTGATGCTGACAATAAGCGACATAGACATTAAGTCATAAAGTAACACTTTAGCATATAAATCCACCGCATTCAACCATTTTAGTGGTGATTTGCGGTGGATTTTTTATTGTATAGCGAGCTATTTAGCCGACTTCAATGGGACTACACCGATGCCCGGGCGATCAGGAATAGTGACCTTGCCATTGACAATTTTCATGCCGTCGAAACGGTCGTTGGCAATAAGAAGATTACCATCAAGGTCAGCCCAATCAACCATCGGAGCAATCTGAGAGGCAGCACTGACGGCGCAAGAAGTCTCAGTCATGCAACCAACCATGATTTTCATGCCCATGGCACGAGCCTGAAGAGCCATCTGATAAGCCTCGTGAAGGCCAGTACTCTTCATCAATTTTATGTTGATTCCATCGTAAGCTCCCGAAATCTTCTTCAAGTCAGGCAGACGCTGGAAAGCCTCATCGGCAATGATAGGCAGCGGACTACGCTCACGAAGCCAAGCAGTTTCGTCGAGCATTTCCTTAGGCATAGGCTGCTCAACGAAGAGGCAATTCTTCTCCTTGAGCCAATTAATCATTTCAAGCGCATGTTCCTTATCGTTCCAGCCCTGATTGACATCGACGCAGATAGGCACATCCGTCATGCTGCGGATAACATCCACTGTGTCGCGGTCATGGTCAAGACCCATTTTCACCTTAATCACCTTGTAAGGCGACGCCTCGCGAACCTTGACACGCACAACTTCAGGAGTGTCGATGCCGATAGTGAATGAAGTGTTAGGAGCCTTTTCAGGAGAAAGTCCCCAAATCTTGTACCACGGCTGGTGCATAATCTTACCGAGCAAATCATGGAGCGCAATGTCAACCGAAGCCTTGGCGGCACGATTGTTTTCAGCAATAGAATCCACATAATGAAGGATTTCCTCCATGCGGAACGGGTCCTTAAACTGGCTCAAATCCACCTTGCTGAGGAAACTCATCACTGAATCGACACTCTCACCGAGATACGGCGGCATGGAAGACTCACCAT
>JAKVKZ010000046.1 GCA_022484565.1 Muribaculaceae bacterium | reverse complement strand
AGGTCAGCATATTCCTCATCGCTTGAGCAGAGAACAACGACATCGGCATTCTGCTTGAGGGCAGCGTCAACACCTTGTTCTACAGTGTCGAATCCGAGATTGTCGATAATCTCGTAGCCGGCGCAAGCGAAGAAGTTGGCAGAGAATTGTGCACGTGCAAGACGCATGGCAAGACTGCCGATAGTGAGCATGAACACCTTAGGACGCTTAGCAGCCTTTTCAGTGGCGATGCGGATGTCCTCGAAATCGCGGGCAGCGCGGGCACCGATAAGAGCCTCAACAGCGTTTTCGGCTTTTTCCTCACCATGTTTGCAACCGCAAGCACAACCAGCATCAGGAACTTTGCCTTCGGAGGCTTCCTTGAAGTTAGGGAATTGGTTGGTGCCGATAAGATTTTCCTTACGGCGAGCGACGTTGACGTGGCGCTTAGCGCAACTTGCGTTGACATCCTTTTGAACGTCACCAGTCTTCAAGGCAGCATAAAAACCGCCCTTATCCTCAGTTGCGATAAACAACTTCCAAGCCTCAGTAGCGATGGAGACGGTTAAAGTCTCGATATAGTAAGAACCACCGGCAGGGTCAACGATCTTGTTGAGGTGGCTTTCCTCCTTCAGCAGAAGTTGCTGGTTACGGGCAAGGCGCTCCGAGAACTCATCAGGAGTCTTGTAAGGCTTGTCGAACGGAGTAACCGTGATGGAATCGACACCTGCGAGAGCAGCTGACATTGATTCCGTCTGCGAACGGAGAAGATTGACGTACTGGTCGAAAACAGTCTGGTTGAATTCGGAAGTACATGCATTGACCTTCATCTTGCAAGCGCAATCGCATTTAGGCTGATATTGCTTTACGATTTGAGCCCAAAGCATTCTTGCAGCGCGGAATTTGGCGATTTCCATGAAATAATTATTGGAAATGCCCATGTTGAATTTGATGCGTTTAGCCACCTCATCAGCAGCGAAACCAGCTTCTGTCAACATAGCCATCCATTCATTACCCCAAGAGAGAGCATAGCCTAATTCCTGATAGATGAAAGCGCCGGAATTGCAGAACATTGCGGAATCAACAGCGAGAACGCGAAGATCCTTGACGTCGGCAACGGCTTTCAGCATGTCGGCTGCAAGAGATTTGATTTCGATAGGGAAATCAAGACCGTGACGCAGCAGGCGACGGAACGGGTCGAAATTGATAGAACCGTGGAAGTCATCGGCAGCACCAGCTTCTTTAAGCACAGCAACCAAGTCGCGAGCGAGCGCAAGCGATTTCTTAGGGCAAGCAGTGAAGTTAACCTCAACATTTTTGAGGTCGATGCCATCGATAAGTGCAGCAACGCCGGCCTTGTCGATTTCAGTTTCGATGACAAAGCCAAGAGAGTTGACCCCTTTAGTGAGGATGTCTTTAGCTTTAAGGTTAGCCTCCTTAATAGAGGTTACAGTAATGTCCTGGCGGATAGCCCAATCGTTGTCGGCACGAGTGCCACGGACAAAAGGAAATTCTCCTGGAAGAGAATCAGTGGTTTTGAAATCCTTAATGTCCTCGCGACGATACATCGGCTGAACATTAAAGCCTTCATTTGTTCGCCATACCAGCTTCTTGTCGAAGTCTTTGCCTTTAAGGTCGGCAGTGACTTTAGCAACCCATTCTTCCTTGGAAACGGGAGGAAACATGGTGAACAATTTTTCTTTTTTTTCTGCCATAACTTTTGAAAATTATATAGTAACTTAAGTTATAAATTTCATAGCCAATGTGACAAAACCGAGACATCAGCCAAATTTAGTTGTCTAATCTTTAATGAATTATAGTTATTCATGAATAAAAACACTGGTAAAATGTCATATCAAGTTGTTTTATCAAGCACAAATGTAGTAATTAAAAATGGAATAAAACAGAAATTAAAGAAAAAAATCAATAATTACTTAATATTCAAATTCAATAGCTAATGATTCAAGAAATTGAGTATATTTGCATTTGCTTGAAAGATAAAATTTAATACAAATAATGATAATATGAAAAAGATTTCATTAATGGCATTGGCACTATTATTTGCCGTGTGCATAGCGGGCTGCAAAACCCATAAACCGGAAATGGTAGGCGGAACCAAGGATGCCCATGGCTGCCTCGGTGCAGCAGGCTACACATGGAGCGTGGTACTCAACAGCTGCATACGCACTTTTGAGGACGGAGTGAAGGTGGAAGACGCAAAATGCAACCCAACACTTGCCTCACGGGCAGTGTTCAGTACCGACAGCGCGAAAGTGGAAATGTTTCTGCCATATCAGGATGCGCAACCGATTCTATTGCATGACGGCAAAAAGTGGACCGACGGCACATTGACACTTGAAAAAGTGGGAGAGAAGTGGGTGCTTAAACGCTGAAAGCCCGCACTTCAGCTTCGCTTTACAGTTCATTAAAACAAAAAGAAAGAGGATGCTTCACCACGCAGGATGAGCATCCTCTTTAAATTATTATATCAGCGGATATGGATTATTCGCCTTTGATAGCTGCGATACCAGGAAGGACTTTGCCTTCGATAGCCTCAAGCATTGCACCACCACCAGTGGAAACGTAGGAAACTTGGTCAGCAAGACCGAATTTGTTGATGGCAGCAACAGAATCACCACCGCCTACGAGTGAATAAGCACCGGCCTTAGTGGCTTCGGCAACATATTTGGCGATTGTTTCAGTACCTTTTGCAAAGTTAGGGAATTCAAACACGCCAACAGGACCATTCCAAAGGATAGTCTTGGAAGCCATGATGATTTTCTTCCAGTTGTCGAGAGAAGCCTGAGAAGCGTCCATGCCTTCCCAACCGTCAGGAATGTTGTGAGTGTCGCAAACTTTCTGGTGAGCATCGTTGCTGAAAGAATCACCGGCAACAGTAGCAACTGACAGGGAGATGTTCACGCCCTTTTTCTTAGCTTCCTCAAGCACGCTGAGTGCCTCTGGCATAAGGTCATCCTCGTGAAGAGAATCACCAATCTTGCCGCCTTGAGCCTTGAAGAAAGTGAATCCCATGCCACCACCGATAATCAAGTTGTCAACTTTGTCGAGAAGGCTGCGGATAACGCCGAGTTTGCTGGAAACCTTAGAACCGCCAAGGATGGCAGTGAAAGGACGTTGGATATTGTTCATCACGTTGTCGATAGCAGTGATTTCCTTGTTCATTAGGAAGCCGAGCATCTTATTGTCGGTATCGAAGAAATCAGCGATGACAGCAGTGGAAGCATGTTTGCGGTGAGCAGTTCCGAAAGCGTCGTTGACATAGCAGTCAGCGTAGGAAGCGAGGTGCTTTGCAAATTCTTTCTGCTTTGGCTTGAGAGCGGCTTTAGCAGCAGCTTTAACCTCGTCGGAAGCATCTTTGGCAAGATCTCTTGGTTTGCCTTCCTCTTCAGGATAGAAGCGAAGATTTTCGAGAAGGAGAGCCTCGCCCGGTTTCAAATTCTTTGCAAGTTCGTCGGCTTTCATGCAATCAGGAGCAAACTTAACAGGAACACCGAGACGCTCAGAAACGGCATCAACAATTTGACCAAGAGAGAACTTCATGTCGGGGTTCTTCTTAGGCTTGCCCATGTGCGACATCATGATGACAGCGCCACCATCAGCCAATATCTTTTTAAGAGTAGGGAGAGCACCACGGATACGTGTGTCGTCGGTCAACTTGCCATTCTCGTCCAAAGGCACATTGAAGTCCACGCGGACTATAGCTTTTTTGCCTTTGAAATTGTAGTTATCAATGTTTTGCATACTTGAAATATTTTATAATGTTTAGAAATTTCTGGGTTGCAAATTTATGAAAGATTTTTCAATAAATTGCAGTAAATTGCAAGAAAGTGGCTAAATGCAGGCAATTTAAATCACTTTATGGGCCACAAGCAGTGCCTGCATCTGCTGCTGCAATGCTTTAGCCTTGTCGCGAGCCACGTCGGCAAAATCGTCATCCTGCGAGGCGTGGATGATGCCCCGTGAGGAATTGACGAGCAAGCCACATTCATCGGTCATGCCATATTTTGCCACCTCTTCAAGACTTCCACCCTGCGCACCCACACCCGGGACGAGCAGGAAATGACGGGGCAGAACACGGCGGACATCGGCAAAGAGGCTGTCCTGAGTGGCGCCGACCACATACATCATGTTGCCATCGTTGCCCCAAACCGAAGATTTGCGCATAACATTCTCAAAAAGAGGAGTGCCGTCGGCATCCCTGGTCAACTGGAAATCGTGAGACCCCTTGTTGGAAGTCAAACCGAGAACAATCACCCATTTTTCGGGATAGCCGAGGAAAGGGACAATGCTGTCCTCGCCCATATAAGGCGCAACCGTGACCGCATCGACACCTATTTTTCCGAAGAAACTTTCAGCATACATGCGCGAAGTGTTCCCGATGTCGCCACGCTTGGCATCAGCGATAATGAAGATGCCGAGATAATTGGCGCGAATGTAAGCGACTGTGTCGATGAAAGCCTTGTATCCATCAATGCCCTGCGACTCATAAAAGGCCAAATTCGGCTTGAAAGCCACCGAATAGGGCGCAGTGGCATCGATAATACGCTTGTTGAATTCAAACAGATTGCCACAAAGCGACTTCGGCATCTTGGCAGTGTCGGGGTCAAGCCCAACGCAGAGGAAAGAGCGTTTAGCCTTTATGGCTGATATTAAATTATCTCGATTCATAAATTTATATTATAATTCGTTAGCCTTCAGTTTCTCTGCATTTTCAGCCACAATCAAGTGGTCGATGCAGTCCTGAATGTCGCCATCCATGAAAGCCTGAAGATTATAGACGGTGTAACCGATACGGTGGTCGGTGATTCGGCCCTGCGGGAAATTGTAAGTGCGAATTTTGGCAGAGCGGTCGCCAGTTGAGACCATAGTCTTACGGCGGGAAGCAATGTCGTCGACATATTTTTGATGCTCGCGGTCGTAGATGAAAGTACGGAGACGAGCAAGTGCACGCTCCTTATTTTTCGGCTGGTCGCGAGTTTCGGTGCTTTCGATGAGAATTTCCTCAACGACACCGGTGTTAGGATTCTTCCAAGGGTAACGGAGGCGAACTCCAGACTCAACCTTATTGACGTTCTGACCGCCGGCACCGCCACTTCGGAAAGTGTCCCATTTAATTTCGCCCTCGTTGATGTCAACTTCAAATGGTTCAGCTTCAGGGAGAACAGCCACAGAAGCAGCCGAAGTGTGGACACGGCCTTGAGTTTCGGTGGCAGGCACACGCTGCACGCGGTGCACGCCCGATTCATATTTAAGAGTGCCGTAAACATTGTCGCCAGTAACGGAAAAGTCAATTTCCTTGAACCCGCCGACAGCTCCCGGACTTGAGCTGGAAATTTCCACTTTCCAACCCTTGCTTTCGCAATATTTGGCATACATGCGGAACAGGTCGCCAGCAAAAAGCGCAGCTTCGTCACCACCCGTGCCACCACGGATTTCAACAATCGCATTACGCGCATCTTCGGGGTCTTCAGGAACGAGCAGAAGTTTTATGGTCTGTTCCATTTCAGGAAGTGCGGCAGTGTTAGTGTCGAGTTCCTCTTTTGCCATCTGACGCAGTTCATCGTCGGTTTCAGTTTCCAAAACAGACTTAGCATCATTGATGTCGGCAAGCATTTTACGATATTTGGCAGTGGCCTCAAGAATACGTTCAAGATCCTTATATTCCTTAGTGAGCTTGACGTAGCGTTTCATGTCAGCAATCACATCGGGGTCGGTTATCAAAGTGCCGATTTCCTCAAAACGCGCGTCAAGACCGTCGAGACGCTTCAATAGCGGATTTTCTGTCATATAATGATTTTTGTAATATATTGACTTTATTATTCGGCAAAATTAGCATAAATTTGTAACAAAATTAATAAGTAATCACCAAAACTTTACAAACACATATTCAATATGGAGAAAATCAAAGAACTATTCGAGGCGAGAACAAGTGTGCGCAGATACGAACGCGAAGCGATTCCTGCCGAGGCACTTGAAACGATTTATGCGGCTATACGCAACACTCCAACGAGCTACAACGGTCAGCAATTCAGCGTGATAGACATCAGCGACCAAGCATTGAAAGAGGAATTGTACGCCATAACGAACCAAAAACAGATAAAGACGTGCAACCACTTCATGATGTTCTGTGCCGACTACAACAAAATCGACACGTTGGCAAAGCTGAAAAATCTGGAAATTCCCGATTTCAAAGGCACAATGGACGGCGTGATGGTGGGAATAATTGATGCCGCATTAGCAATGGAGAATGCCCTTGTGGCAGCCATAAGTTGCGGCTTGGGATGCTGCTGCGTGGGGTATGCCCGAACAGCAAGTCCCGAGAAGATAGCCGAATTGCTGAAATTGCCTAAAGGTGTGTTTGTGGTTTGCGGCATGGCAATCGGTGTTCCGCGTGAGCATCCTGATGTGAAGCCGAAACAAAGTGCAGCCTTGATGATACATCAGAATCATTACCGCACCGACGACATCGCGCCAGAACTTAAAGATTACGACACCCAAGTGAGCGAATACAACCGCACACGAAGCGGCGGAACGACCGAGAATGACTGGTGCGCCCATATCCTCGGCTATTATCAAGAGGCGTTGAGCTACAGAATGCTTGATTATATAAAAGGTCAGGGATTTGATGTGAAGAAATAAATATCACGATATAGAAACAGAAAGTGGACACAATGACATTAGGAGCATTGTGGCCACTTATCAAAACTATTTATAATGAAACCTATTGCCAGAGATATGCGAAGTTGGCGGTGAAGAGCTTGACGGCAATCGCCAAAAGGATGATGCCGAAGAATTTGCGGACAATGTAAATTCCGCCCTTGCCAAGAATCCTCTGAATCTTATCGGTCAAGCGGATAACAATATATACCCAAATCATATTAAGGACAAGCGCAATGATTATGTTGATGTCGGCATATTGGGCTTTGAGTGAGAGCAGGGTGGTGAATGCGCCCGCACCGGCAATCAGCGGGAAAACCAGCGGGACAAGCGTAGCCTCTTTGATAGGGCCGAGGTCCTTGAAAATTTCAATATCGAGAATCATTTCAAGCGACATGAGGAAAAGAATTATGGAGCCAGCCACGGCGAATGAATTGATGTCAACATTGAAAAGTTTGAGCATCAGGCTGCCGGCATAGTAGAATCCGAACATCAAGGAGAAAGATAAAAGTGTTGCCTTCATGGCATTGACTTTCTTCCCTTTATCCTTCAATGCCAAGATAATAGGGATGGAGCCGATGATGTCAATAACGGCAAACAAGGCGATGAACGCACTTGCCAATTCAAGGAAACTAAACTTGTCAAACATACGTCGTAATAATTTTTTATTATGCAAAAATAATAAAAATTCATGAACCGTCAAAACGTGTAAATAATACCATTTTTGGGGTTTAGAACAGAGATTGAAGCCATAAAATTACAAAATATCATTCAAAGTGGCATGTTCAGTTGTGAATGTTAAGTAAATTGTGTAATTTTGCATGGTTTTCACGATACGATTATTTCTTGTAAAACCACAAAAAAATTCAAAACTACATTCTATCGTATGCGAGAGACAAAAAAGGCTGTTCTCACACTGGAGGACGGTACAAAATTTGAAGGCAAATCATTCGGAAGCGACAAATCGTGTTCAGGTGAAGTGGTATTCAACACGGCAATGTCCGGCTATCCCGAAAGTTTGACTGACCCCTCCTATTCAGGACAAATCCTAACAACCACTTATCCCTTGATGGGCAATTACGGAGTTCCGCCCAAGTTACAGAAGGACTCCATCAGCAAGTATTACGAGAGCGAACGCATACACTGCCAAGCATTGCTATGCCAGGACTATTCATTTGAATACAGTCATTGGCTTGCCGACCGCAGTCTTGCGGAATGGCTGAAGGAAGAGGGAATTGTCGGCGTGTATGGAATCGACACACGCGCATTGACCAAGCGTCTGCGCGAATACGGGTCGATGCTTGGAAAAATCACCGTTGAAGGCACTAATGAAGTGGATTTCTACGACCCGAACAAGGAAAACCTTGTGGCAAAAGTAAGTTGCAAGGAAGTAATTGAATACGGTGACGGTCAAAAGAAGGTGGTTTTAATTGACTGCGGCGTAAAGCACAACATAATCCGTTGCCTGATAGAGCGCGGAGTGAAAGTAATCCGTGTGCCATGGGACTACGACTATTCAAAGATTGATTACGACGGACTGTTCATAGCAAATGGTCCTGGCAATCCTGACTTTGCCGAAGCCACTGTGGAACATCTGCGCAAATCGATTGAGGAATATAAACCGATATGCGGCATCTGCATGGGAAATCAACTGCTCTCGAAAGCTGCCGGAGCAAGGGTGTATAAATTGAAATATGGCCACCGAAGCCATAACCAGCCGGTAAGAATGGTAGGAACGAATAAATGCTACATAACTTCGCAGAATCACGGTTTCGCCGTTGACGACACGACCCTCAACAGCGATTGGGAGCCATTGTTCGTCAATATGAACGACCAGACCAACGAAGGCATCCGCCATAAGTCGAAACCATTCTTCTCTGCTCAATTCCACCCGGAAGCCAGCAGCGGGCCGACCGACACGGAATTCCTTTTTGATGAATTTATAAAGTTACTCTAAATCAGTGCAAAGATGGATAAAAAAGATATAAAGAAAGTATTGGTGCTCGGTTCGGGCGCATTGAAAATAGGTGAGGCCGGAGAATTTGACTATTCCGGCTCCCAGGCATTGAAGGCACTGAAAGAGGAACACATAGAGACTGTGCTGATAAATCCGAATATCGCAACAGTTCAGACTTCGGAAGGCTTTGCCGACAAAATATATTTCCTGCCCGTCACTCCATATTTTGTGGAAAAAGTGATTGCAAAGGAGCGTCCTCAAGGCATATTGCTTGCATTCGGCGGTCAGACCGCGCTGAATTGCGGCGTGGCAATAACGAAAAACGGTGTGCTTGAAAAATATGGCGTGGAAGTGCTTGGCACTCCAGTGCAGGCCATCATGGACACCGAGGACCGAGAGCTATTTGTGCATAAACTTGATGAGATAGGAATCAAAACCATCAAGAGCGAGGCTGTAGGCACTGTAATTGACGCTATAAAGGCTGCTGACGAAGTGGGCTATCCTGTGATTGTCAGAGCCGCATACGCATTGGGAGGACTTGGCAGCGGATTCTGCGACAATGAGGAAGAATTGAAGGTGCTTGTGGAAAAGGCGTTGTCATTCTCACCGCAAGTTCTTGTGGAGAAATCGCTAAAAGGATGGAAAGAGGTTGAATATGAGGTTGTGCGCGACCGCTTCGACAATTGCATCACAGTGTGCAATATGGAGAATTTCGACCCGCTTGGCATCCACACTGGCGAAAGCATAGTAGTGGCACCGTCGCAGACTCTCAGCAACGATGACTATCATTGGCTACGTGAGCTTTCAATAAAGATAATCCGCCACGTCGGGATAATTGGCGAATGCAATGTGCAATATGCCTACAATCCGCAATCGATGGACTATAGGGTTATTGAAGTCAACGCGAGGTTGAGCCGCAGTTCGGCACTTGCATCGAAAGCAACCGGCTATCCATTGGCTTTTGTGGCCGCAAAACTTGGTCTTGGTTATGGATTGTTTGATTTGAAGAATTCAGTGACGAAAGTGACTTCAGCATTCTTTGAACCGGCACTTGATTATATAGTATGCAAAATCCCGCGTTGGGATTTGGCAAAATTCCACGGCGTGAAGCGCGAAATCGGTTCATCGATGAAATCGGTGGGCGAGGTGATGGCAATTGGCCGCACATTCGAAGAAGCCATTCAGAAAGGACTTCGGATGATAGGTCAGGGAATGCATGGATTCATTGAAAACAAGGCACTCAACATTGCTGACGATGAAATAGACAATGCACTGAAAGAGCCTACCGATAAACGAATATTCGTGATTGAAGACGCTTTCCGCAACGGCTACAGCGTTGAAAAGATACACGATTTGACAAAGATTGACCGCTGGTTCCTGCAAAAGCTGAACAATATAGTAAACACAGCCCGTGAACTTGAAAGCTGCGATGAAATAGGCAAGATTCCTGTGGATTTGCTGAGACTGGCCAAGGAGCAGGGATTCTCCGATTTCCAGATAGCGCGCGCAGTGCTGAAGGACAAATTGGACGATGACGCTGAGCAGGCCAACATCGACGTCAGAAATCTCAGGAAAGGATATGGCATTACGCCGGTTGTGAAGCAGATTGACACACTTGGCGCTGAATATCCTGCACAAACCAACTATCTGTACTTGACCTACAACGGCAGCGAAAATGATATTACTTATGAGCACGACCATCGGTCGATTGTGGTTCTTGGCTCAGGCGCTTACCGAATTGGCAGTTCAGTGGAGTTCGACTGGTGCAGCGTGAATGCCCTGATGACCGTGAAGCGTGAAGGCTGGCGTTCAGTCATGATAAACTATAATCCTGAAACCGTCTCAACTGATTATGACATGTGCGACCGTCTGTATTTCGACGAGTTGACATTTGAGCGTGTGATGGATATTCTTGACCTTGAGCAGCCTCATGGCGTGATAGTTTCGACTGGCGGACAAATTCCGAATAACCTTGCAATGCGACTTGATGCGCAGAAGGTGAATTTGCTCGGGACGAGTGCCCAAAGCATTGATAATGCCGAGGACCGCCATAAATTCTCAGCTATGCTTGATTCGCTCGGCATCGACCAACCTGCATGGAGGGAATTGACATCACTTTCCGACATTTATGAGTTTGTGAGCGAAGTGGGCTATCCTGTTCTTGTAAGGCCGTCGTATGTGCTTTCAGGCGCAGCGATGAACGTTTGCTCAAACGATGAGGAACTTGAAAAATTCCTCCGCCTTGCGGCAAATGTGTCGAAGAAGCATCCTGTAGTGGTAAGTTCATTTATTCAGAACGCAAAGGAAATAGAGTGGGACTGCGTGGCACAAAACGGTGAAATCAAGCTGTATGCCATCAGTGAGCATATTGAGTTTGCCGGCGTGCATTCAGGCGACGCCACAATTCAGTTCCCGCCTCAAAAACTATATGTGGAGACAATCCGCAGAATCAAGAAAATCAGCAGCAAGATTGCAAAAGCCTTGAACATATCAGGGCCGTTCAATATTCAATATCTTGCGAAAAACAATGATATTAAGGTGATTGAATGTAATTTAAGAGCTTCACGAAGTTTCCCGTTTGTGTCGAAAGTGCTGAAAATCAACTTTATTGATTTGGCTACAAAAGTGATGCTCGGCATTCCAGTGGAAAAGCCAAATAAGAATGCTTTCGACCTTGATTACGTGGGCATAAAGGCATCGCAGTTCTCTTTCTCCCGCCTTCAGGGTGCTGACCCTGTGCTTGGCGTTGACATGTCGTCAACTGGTGAAGTCGGTTGCCTTGGCGAGAACACTTCGGAGGCATTGCTTAAATCAATGCTTTCAGTGGGCTATAAGATTCCTGGGAAGAACGTATTGCTCAGTACAGGTACAGCAAAGCAGAAGGCTGATATGCTTGATGCAGCGCAGAAACTTTACGAAAAAGGCTTCAATATTTATGCCACAGGCGGTACACACAAATTCTTGAATGACAATGGCATTCCCGCAGTGCGAGTGTATTGGCCAAGTGAGAGCGACAAGGAGCCTCAGGCAATCGGAATGCTTCATAAGAAGCAGATCGACATGGTGGTAAACATTCCTAAGAACCTTTCAAGCGCAGAGTTGACCAACGGCTACAAGATTCGCCGTGCCGCTGTTGACCTGAATGTGCCTTTGATTACAAATGCACGTCTTGCGTCAGCTTTCATTGACTCATTCTGCGACCTGAAGCCGGATGATATTGAGATAAAGGCTTGGGATGAATATTAGATAAATATACCGAATTGATATGAAAAGATGCGCCTCAATTTGTTGATAGCGCATCTTTTTGTTCCTCGCTGACATGGACGGAAATATTTTCAGATTCAAACAATTTTGCGTGCGCAATGAGAAAAGCGCCATGAAGGTAGGCACCGACGGGGTGCTGCTTGGAGCATGGTGCAATATCAGTTCGGCAAAGCGGATACTCGATGTCGGCACTGGCACTGGCTTGGTGGCATTGATGATTGCACAACGAAATGCCATGGCGAAAATTGACGCGGTGGAGATTGATTCAGTGGCTGCGGAAGAGGCAGAAATGAATTTTTCACACTCGCCATGGGGAGAAAGAATTGCTGTGAAAATTGCTGATTTCCGAAATTTTGCGGCTGACGAAAAATCGCCCTATGATGCCATCGTGTCGAACCCTCCATACTTTGGAGGCCTGATTTCATCTGACGGCAGAAGATTTGCCGCACGTCATGTAAATAGCCTTTCATATAGTGAATTGCTGACAAAATCAAAACAATTACTTAAAGCTGATTGCGGCAATATTTTTTTGGTTACACCCGGTGACGTTAAAGAAGAACTTGAAGCAGAAATTTGCCTTCAGTCGTTGCGTGTGAGGGAGCAGACCTTAGTGTTTACCAAGGTTGGCTGCAAACCGAAAAGGTTATTATGGTGGATAACCAATTATAAGTGCGAATGTGTGAAAAGTGAGCTTATGATTTATGCTTCACCGGGCGTGTATTCCGATGAATATATCCAGCTGACAAAAGATTTTTATATTAATTTGTAGTACTTATTTGTTCAGACTTCTGCCATTGATGTAGGCTGTGAATTTCTCCTTATAATTATCACCGACCGGAATGTAAGTATCCTTATCGAAAATTACCCGCAGCCTTGAAATCTCTGTTATTTTCTGCATGTTGACGATGTAGGAGCGGTGGATTCGCAAAAAATGTGATGCGGGTAGAATTTCCTCAATCTTTTTCATGCTGACAAGCGATGTGATGGGGTGCTGGTTTCCTTCAACAAAGAAACGCACGTATTCGCCCATGCTTTCAATGTATTTTATGTCATCCACATTTATGCGGACAATCCGATAATCGCATTTGAGGAATAATGAGCCGTCGCTCTTGATTTTAGGCGTTTCAATGTCCACTTCGCTGTTGCGCTGTTTCAGAAATTCATATCTTAGCCGCGCTTTTTCTGACGCTTTTATCAAATCCTGCACAGAAAACGGCTTCAAAAGATAATCGACCGCATCAACCTTAAAACCATCAACGGCATATTCCGAATAGGCAGTGGTGAAAATGATAAGAGGCTTCACAATTAAAGTCTTTACGAAATCCAATCCGTTCAAATCCGGCATGTTTATGTCGATAAACATCAAATCAACGGATTCTTTTCCAAGCACTTCAATTGCCTCAAAAGGATTGGAGCAGGTGGCCACAAGTTCAAGGTAAGGAACTTGTGAAATGTAGGATGCTATCTGTTTCAACGATAAAGGTTCGTCATCGACGGCTATACATTTCATGACAGTGGAATTTTAAGTGAGACTTTAAAAATCTTATTTTCTAAATCATTATCAATAATCATCTTGCTTTTGTCGCCATAGAGCAGGTTGAGGCGCTTACTTACGTTTTTCAGCCCGATTCCGTGCTGTGCCTCATCAGTGGTGTTGCCATAAATGGGATTTGAGCAGGTGAACAGAAGAAAATTGCTATCGTCGTCGATGCTGATTGCCATCTTGATGTTCGATTCATTTTGATAGCTGATGCCGTGTTTGAAAGCATTTTCCAAAAAGCTCACAAACAGCAGCGGCGGAATCTGAACATCGGGAATGATTGACGGAAACGACACATCAATTTGAATCTTCTCCGTGAAGCGCAAACGCATCAACTTGATATAGTTCTGAAGGAATACTATTTCATTATTCAGCGAAATAGTTTCATGATTGGCATCATAAAGAACGTACCGCATCAATCTCGACAATTCTATGATGCTCGTTTTTGCCTTTTCCTTGTCAATATCGACGAGCGCATGAATATTGTTGAGGGTATTCATAAAGAAGTGAGGATTGATTTGATAGCGGAGATATTGAAGTTCGGTCTTCAGTTTCTCTTTCTCAATCTCTTTCATGCGGTCCTCCGCTTCCTGTGAATTAAAGAACTGCTTGATTGCTATGTTCATGCCTAATATCAGCAGTGCGATAACTGACCACACAACGCATTGGATAGCATTGTCGATTGGCGGTGCCGGCGGTTCGCCTTCGGGCATTGGAGGACGTTTGTCGTTTTGAGGCATTGGCTGAATATGCTTTGCCATGTAGGGTGGAGGCATCTTTTTCATCTCCATTTCAGGAGGATTGGGATGATGGTTCATTGGATCTTCATTTGAAGGGAAAAATCCAATCTTGTAGCAGCACAGCCCGATTACCACGATAGCCACATAGACAGCATATCTATGAAATTTCTTTTGTAAGAAATATTTCGGGAGAAGCAGATAGTTGTGCAAAAGGAAAATCAAAAGAAACGGCAATATCTTCAGCCACGTCAAGGAAAGCACATGCCAGCCATTGGCGTCGATGCCGCCCTTATGGTTTGTCAATAGAATTCCAAGCAAAGGTGCCAGAAACACTATCACGCATATAGTCAGATATAGAATCTGTTCCTGTGTGTTATGTTTATTTCCTTTTATCATCTGATTCCATAACATTTTCAATAACAAAAATATCCTTTTTATGGATAGGAACAGCTATTTTTCAATGAAAAGTCGAAATTTAATAACGAAAGGCGGACTTTTAATGGCAATTTATTCCATCGACGAGAATAAATTCTCTACAGCCGACAAGTAATCATTCAGTTTGTTTGCCTTCAGTATTTTCTTATGCAGCTTATGGTCGGCATCGATTAGGAAATAATCCCACATCGATTTCATTTTGGTGAGCAGTTGTGAATCGCCACCTTGAAGGCGTGCCTGATAGTCGGAGTAAATCAGTTCATGAAATTTGCTGAAATTCTCGGACGTGGCCTTTTCAGGTGCTGATAGAGCAGGATTACATAGAATCCCACGACCTAACATTATGCCTTTAAGGCGTGGAAATTCAGCACTAATTTTGGCGATGGCTTCGCTGTTCATTACGTCGCCATTGAAAATTAAAGGGTAGGGCGCAGAATCATAAATTTCTTTGAACTGGTCCATCAATAATTCACCTTTATATTGCTGTGTGCCTATTCTCGGATGAATTGTGATGTGGTCAGGATTGATAATGCTGAAAAGCGGCATGATGCGCTTCCAATCGTCGGGCTTTTCATAGCCTATACGCATCTTTACCGAGTAAGTTATGCCTTTTATGCCTGAAAGTGCTATTAACATCGCTTCCACCTCCTCGGGATAGCATAGCAGTCCGCTTCCTTTGTGGTGACGGGCTATCGGCGGAAATGGGCAACCAAGATTAATGTCGATAGCCTTGAAGCCGAGTTCAACAATGCGCTCTGCTATTTTCTTCGCGTCTTCAGCTTTGCATCCAAGCAGTTGCGGTGTGAGCGGCGCAGTGTTGCGGTCAGCGGAGATGTCGGCAATGTCGCGACGGCGGCAATCTCCGCTTTCAAGGCGGATAAAAGGAGAGTAATACATGGTAACACCGCCGAACACTGCGTGGTGAGCGTTTCGCCATGCCGCGTCGGTGTAACCTTGCAGCGGTGCCATGTATAAAGGAATATTTGTCATTAAGATGTTATATATTAAAGCTTAAACCCATTGCCAAGCTGAACTTCGCAGCATTTACAGGTATAAACTGTTTACTGTATTTTGCCAGCAGATAGTCGCCACCAATAAAGTAATTGACCGTCTTTGAATGGAAATTCAGTGTTGCACCCATTGAGCTGCGTATGTTCGACAGTGACCCGTTAATTGCAGCATTAAACCATTTTGAGGGACGGAAGTTGGTCACAATCATCGTCTCATACCATGCTTTGGGTGCACCGACACGCAGTGAATTAATCATGCCGAATGAAATTTTGTTGTTGATTATTCCATATTCGCCTGCTGCGCGTAGAGTGGTGTAAAGCGAAGAAGTTTTCCCCGTTTTGCCGTCGTCGTTGAATCTTACAAGGTCCTTGCAACGTTTCCAAATGTCGTCGGCTGCATCGTTAAAGTCGTTGCTGCCGTCGGGATTGTCTTCTTTTGCTATATTGTCGAAGCCCTCGTAGGTGAATTCTTTGTTCTTGTTTGAGGCGGTGATGCAGTTGTTCCAACTGATGAATCCGAGGTCGGTTATGGCAAATGATATGTTGGCAAGCGGTGTGATGCGGTAGATTACGCCCATGTCAAGCCCAAGTCCGAATCCAGCCAAACCCCAGTTGCCGAATTTTATCTTGTCAACTTCTCCGTTATCCTTATCTTCAAAACGCATGCCTTTTGAGCCATAAAATGTACTGTTTTCAGTCACAGTCCATTTGGTGTCCGACATGTATATGCTCATGTTTTCAACGTGGGCTTTGGCGTAGGCCGCACCGAGCAGCACTTTCAGTTTTGCGCCAACACTTACCTTCTTATTTATGTCGTGAGCATGGCCGAAAGCCAATTCTATGTAGTTCTGCGTCACCGCGTCAATCTTATTGATGTCGTACTGCGTTTCTTCACCAGTCTGACCTGATTTCAGGAATGTGAACACTTCCTTTGGTATGTACGCACCGCTTAGACTTCGGGCAGATATTCCTATTGTGTTCGTTCCTTTCAACGCCTTGAATCCGACAGTGAAAATGTTGACGTCGATGTCCGATTCAATCACATTGTTGCTTTTGAATTGCCCAAGTGCGTCATCTGCCGAGATGCTGGAATTCAGGAAAGTAATCATTTCATCGCCTTGCGGGCGCATGAATGCCTTCAGCCCTACGTTGGAATTTCCCGCGCAGTAAATGTTTCCCATTCCCGGAAAAGTGATGTATGCCGATGTGGTGGAGTCGCTTGTAAAGGCAGGGTTGAGCTGATTCCGCTGGTTGTTGCCTTCAAGAAAATATAATGAATGCAGTGTCTGTGCGAACATTGAGCATGATGCCATTACCAGTATGGCTGGCAATATGTGTTTTAAATAATTGGTCTTCATTGCTTAGATGAGATTAGAGTGTTACATTGATTCCGTTAGGTATTGTCGCTACTATATCCTTGATGACAATGTATTGGGTTGGTTTTAAAACCACATTGTTCAGGTCAAGGGAATTGGCGTAAATTGTGTATTTTATTTTTTCAAGACGTTCAAGGTCGGTTGAGCCGTCTTTTTCGGTTAAGGTTATTTGCAGCGCGTTTACTGACTCTTTACCGTCAATGGCTGGAGCGAATTTGAAGTTCGACAGGTCAATGTCGATTCCGTTGAGTTTGTTCCCATTGATGTCGAACAGTTCCACTCCGGCAATGAGTTGAGCAGGGATAGTAGTTACTCCAGTCCCTTTTACTATAACCTGATTGGTCTTGTCCGCCACATCTTTCAGGTCATCAAGCAGCCCTTTCACAGAATCAGTGTATTCTATTTTTAGATTATTGAAGCTTAGCGGCACAGTCACCGTATAGTCAGCTGTTGCGGTGAATGCTTTGCCCAAATCAAGATTTTGGCTTGCAGTGCTGTTTTCAAGCGCGATTTTATCTGAAGTGATGATGAACGAGTCAGGAATTTTATTGAGCAAGGTAGTAAGGTCAGGATTCACGATGTTTGTGTATCCAGCCGGCACGGTCTGCTGTTTGTTGCTGATTATGTAGTTGTTTGTCGCTTCAGGCGTAGCAGTTAGGTTGACTTTCACAGGACCCGCAATTGTAGCGCCGTTCTTTATTGATGTCAGCGAAATGTCGCTGTTAAGCGTTTCGCCTGTCGGATTGAGCAGATGGAAATCCACATTGAAGTCCGTTGGATTCAGTGAAGTGTTATTGCTGTTGAGGAAATTCGGGATGTCGTTCAATTTCACTGTAGAATTGATATTGGCGTTCGTAACGAAATTTCCGCTGATTCTGTCAATCACAACGTCCTCTTTAGTTAAGTATTTGAAACTTACTCTCACTGAATTATCTGTAACTATTCCGCCGATGCTTGCCGTAAGAGATCCAGCAACGGTCAGTTTGGCATCTACCACAAGGTGCATTCTGCCATTTTTGTTTACCAGATATTTGCTTTGTAGCGATGCTGGAATTTCAGCAGAAGTGATGTCGATTGTGGAAGTGTAGCTTAGTCTGTCGCGGGTGAACGTAACTTCATCGCATTTGAAAACGTTAGTTCCGTTGGAAGTCTTGAAGATTTCGGGGTAGGTGAGTGTGACGTTCTTCAGCGTGATGCTTTCAATGCCGCTTGGCAGTGAAGGAGATGAAATGGTGAAATAAGTAGTGATTTTGCCACCGTTGAATCGGGCATAATTCAGCGATTTTACTTCCTCGGGCAATTCTTCATCAATCGTGTAAGTTCCCGATGACTCGAATGTTCCGTTAGCTTCGATGTTCCTGATTCGTTTGCTCTTTTTCGTGGCGGTAGCAATATTCACATCAATATCGTCAAAAATAGGCGTGAATGATTTCACGATTACTTTGTTCACAGCCTCGATGCTTGATGTGGTGCTGCCTTTGGTGGTCACCTCATAGATGCCTTGCTCATTAGTCGTTACTGTGTTTGTGGGTTTGATGATGCGCTTCAGCAGCACAGTGTCGGTTTTGCCGACTGGCGCAGAGAACTGCGAGCCGAGTGTGATGTCGGTGTTGAAGTCCTTTGAAAGGTCATAATCCTTATCACATGATGCAAGAATCAAAATGGCAAAAACCAAGGTTAAGGGTAGTAGTGTGGTTCTATTCATTGTGGTGAAAAATTTGATAAAAGTCATTTGAAATTTCGCGTTCCAAAAGTATCAATAATTTTCTGAAAATATATCATTCCGTGTTAAATTTTTTCTGAAACATTAATTATTTGCAATATTTGCGAATTATTCGCATTATAATAATGTCTATGTCAAATATTAGTTGTAATTTTATAGTAGAAAATTAAACTTTTCCTTGTGATTTATGTCTAAGAATCAAAATTAAGAACATTTTAAGAGTACGAAATTATGAAATTAAGATTATTAACTTTGTTAAGTATTCTGTCCGTTGGCTCATTCTATATGATGGCCCAGGATTACGATGACATCTATTATGATGCCTCTAAGGATACGAAAGTGAATGAAGCAGTCCGAAATCAAAATTCCGGATACACCGACAATAGTAACTATAATTACCAGTCTCCGCAATATTCATCTAACTATCGCTACTCGCGTGACGTTGACGAATATAACAGGCATGGCAATTCCAGTGACTATGCTTATTCCGACACTGACCAGTATGCTAACGACTCCGTCGCCAGCAATGATTTCACTTACACTAACCGAATCAAGCGTTTCCACGATCCAGTCGTAGTTTCGCCTGATGACGAGTACTATTATGCTGGCTCTGAACCTACTGTGAATCTTATTATCGGCACTCCAAGCTACTATTATAGTCCTTGGACTTCTTGGTCCTTCGGATGGAGTTCTCCTTGGGGATATTGGAACAGTTGGGCTGACCCTTGGTGCTATTCATCATGGGGCTGGGGCGGCTGGTACGACCCTTGGTATTCCGGCTGGGGCTGGGGATGGAATAGTCCTTGGTACGGCGGCTGGTACGGCGATTGGGGCTGGGGTGGTTATCACGGTTACCGTGGCTGGTATGGCGATGGTGGCTGGGGTGGCTATCATGGCTGGCGCAACGATGGCGGTCGTCGCCCGTTCGGGAATGGCGGCTATGCCAACAATGGCAATCGTCCGGGTTATGCCACAGGACGTGGCAATAACGGCCAAGCCGGTGTCTCTTCCATGGGACGTCGTCCAATGAATGGCTATCGTCCTTCAAGCGGACGTTCAGGCAGCACTTATCCCGGCAACTCTTATTCAGGTGGCGCTACTTATGGCGGACATCGCGGATATAATCCCGGAAACGCCACAAGTGCCGGTACCTACAATGGCGGCAGCTACAATGGCGGCACATATAATGGTGGCAACACTTCACGCACAGGCGGAATGCGTCCGGGCAGCGTTTCAAGCAGCAGCTCACGCCCTTCATATTCACGTCCAAGCAGCGGCTCAACCTATTCAGGCGGCTCACATCGCAGCTTCGGCACAAGCTCAAGCTCCTACAGCCGTCCAAGCGGCTACAGCAGCGGCAACAGTTCAAGCAGCTACGGTGGTAGCTCACGTTCAAGCAGCGGCGGCTTCAGCGGTGGTGGCTTCTCGGGTGGCGGCGGCCATTCAAGTGGCGGCGGATTCTCCGGTGGCGGAGGCGGTGGAGGTCATCGCAGATAATTCACCAAGATTTGATTGCACTTTTTTGAAATAATATTTGATGTCTTATAATTGAAATACAGAAATGCGTAAACAATTTTTCACGATATTGCTCTGTGGACTGCCTTTAATGTTGGCAGCACAGGAATCTACCGACGCTTATCAGATGTCGAGGTCGGAATTGCGTGGCACTGCACGCTACATGTCGATGGCTGGCGCTTTTGGTGCTCTTGGCGGCGATTTGTCTGCCATAAACCAGAATCCTGGCGGTATTGGCGTGTATCGTAGCTCCGACGTAGGTTTCACTCTCGATTTCGACATTCAGTCGGCAAAGGCTGAAAATGCGGGTGTGTCGAACACTACTAATCAGTTCAAATTCAATTGCAATAATGCCGGTTACGTCGGTACTTATAAGATGGATTCCGAAACATTGCCCAATATCAATTGGGGATTTTCCTACAGCCATCCGCAGTCGTTCAATCGTCATTATGCAGGCCGCATCGGTACTCTTAATTCCTCAATCAGCAATTACATTGCCGGAGCTACCAATAATGGCGGATGGACAAAATCGGATTTGACCACAACTGACAATTATGACCCTTACACCAGCAACAGTTCCACAGCTCCGTGGATTAGCATTCTTGCCTACGATTCCTATATCATGAATCCTGACAGCAAGGGTACAAGTTTCCAAGGCCTTTATGGTGACGGCACCACTGGCTACGGCGAATTTGAAACCACTGAAGAGGGCGGAGTGGATGAATATAACTTCACATTCGGCGGCAATTTGTTAAACAAGTTCTATTGGGGCTTGGGTATCGGCTGCACCGATTTGCATTACACTGCCACCACTTATTACGGTGAAGCGCTGAGCAATGCTTATGTGGCTGCTGACAAGGACAATCCTGATAACATCACAATCGGAACTGCCAATTACGGCTTCGTGAATTATCTGCACACTGTCGGCACTGGCGCAAACTTCAAATTGGGCTTCATTTTCAAACCTATTAATGAATTCCGCATCGGTTTCGCTTTCCACACACCTACATATTATGACATGCACGACACTTATTACACAGTGTCGAGTTATCAGTATTTCAACAACACCACCGATAACAACACTGGCGGCAACAGCACCAACAATGGCTACAATGGCGACACTTGGTATCAAATCCGCACTCCGTGGAAGTTCATTGCAAGTATGGCCGGTGTGGTTGGCACCCAGGGCATAATCAGTGCCGAATATGAATATGTTGGTTACAACACTATGGAAGTGCTTTCCGATGATGGTGATGTTTACACCGACACTAAAGAGCGCATTAAGGATTACTATCAGCCTGCACACATTTTCCGTATCGGTGGAGAATTCCGTGCTACTCCTGAATTCAGCCTCCGTTTAGGCTATTCTTATCAGACTTCGCCCGTAAAGGACAATGTCCGCAATGGTTACGAGAACATCGTCACCACTTCAACGAATACCCAATACATATTCGATAAGAGCATGCAGTACATAACCGCTGGACTTGGCTATCATTACAAGGGCTTCTACACTGATATGGCTTATGTGTTCGGACATCGTGAAAGCGACTATCATGCTTTCTCGCCGGTAGTGAATGGCGGAAATGTGCTTGAACTTTCACCGACAGCGAAAATCACCAACAATAATAATCAATTGGTGTTCTCCTTCGGCTATCGTTTCTAAGCGATTAATAATGACCACAAAAGGGCGGCTTGATTTTCAGGCCGCCTTTTTTATGCCTCTTTTCTTGTTGCGGTTACGCGATTTATTCGTACCTTTATAAGCTAATTTTAAGGTTGAAAATGAGTATTGAGATACCCGAAAATATTGATCTTGCCAATCCCGAATTTCAGAATGCGTGGGAACTGCTTCAGCGCACCAATCATTCCGTTTTCCTTACCGGTAAGGCCGGCACAGGCAAAAGCACATTCCTGAAATATATTTGCAAGAACACTGCGAAGAGTTACGTGGTGCTTGCGCCTACCGGTATTGCTGCCGTGAATGTAGGTGGTGTCACCATGCACTCATTTTTCAAGATGCCGTTGAAGCCGTTGCTTCCCGACGACCCTGATTATGCTCCAGCGCGAATCCGCAAGACTTTGAGGTACACAAAGGAAAAAGTGAAGTTGCTCCGTAATCTTGACCTCATCATCATTGATGAGATTTCAATGGTGCGGGCCGACATGATTGATTTCATGGACCGCGTTTTGCGCACTTATTCCGATAATCACCGCGAACCGTTCGGTGGAAAGCAGTTGCTTCTGGTTGGCGACATCTTTCAGCTTGAGCCGGTTGTCACTCAGGACATGCGTGCCATTCTGCGCCGATTCTACAAGCAGTTTTTCTTTTTCAATGCTTATGCTTTCAGCCGTGTGCATATTGTTCCGATTGAGTTGCGCAAGATTTATCGCCAGACCGACAACAGTTTTATCTCACTTCTCGACAAAATTCGCATCAATCGCGCATCTTTGAGCGATATTAATGCGTTGAACACCCGTCTGAATCCTGATTTTAAGGAGAAGGATGGCGATTTCATAATCACTCTTGCCACTCGACGCGACACCGTTGATGTTATCAACGATGAGCACATGAGCGAATTGCCTGCTGAGGAACAGACTTATGTGGGCGTTATCGACGGCATTTTCCCTTCGCAGAACTTGCCTACCGCAAAGGACCTCACCGTGAAGGAGGGCGCGCAAATCATTTTCATACGCAACGACATGGAGCAGCGTTGGATTAACGGCACTCTTGGACGTATTTCCATTGCCAGTCCCGATTGCCTTGAAGTGGAGCTTGAAAGCGGCGACAAATACGTCCTCAATGAGGAGCAGTGGGAAAACATGCAATACGTTTACGATGAAAAGGAGAAGCGCGTGAAGGAAACTGTGCTTGGCACTTTCCGCCAATATCCCATAAAGCCCGCTTGGGCTTTGACTGTCCACAAAAGTCAGGGCCTCACTTTTAATAATATTATAATTGACTTTTCAGGCGGTGCGTTTTCAAGCGGCCAGACTTATGTCGCACTGTCCCGCTGCACCTCATTGCAGGGCATAAATCTTCGTCAGCCCATCAGCGAGCGCGACATTATTGTCAACACTGCTGTGGTTGATTTCAGCCGCCAGTTCAATAATCAGTCACTTATCGACGACGCTTTGCGCCGTGCCACCGCCAATGCCAATTACATCGCTGCTGCAAAGGCTTTCGACAATCACGATTTCAAAATGGCTGTTGAGTCGTTGGCTACTGCGGTAAGTGTCCGCAACGATTTGAATAATGTGTATGTCCAGCGGCTTATCCGCTATAAACTTTCTGAATTTTTTGTTCATCAAAAGCAGATTGATGAGCTTAATGCTGTGATTGCTAATCAGTCGAAAATTCTGCATGAACTTGCGCTTGAGTACACCACAATGGGCAACGATTCACTCATTCCTCTCGACATGGTGGAGGATTCTGGCGTAGGCTACGGTGGCAAAAAGAAGAAAACCGTTGATTCTATTGCCATAAAATCTGCCATTGCCAATTTCGACAAGGCGGTTTCAATTGATGCTGGCTGCACGCCGGCAATGTTGGGCAAGGCACGCTTGTACTTCTCGATAAATGAGCCAGAAGCAGCCGTCGAAGAATTGAATAAGGTTATTGCCATTAACCGCAACGATAGCGAGGCGAATCGTCTGCTTGCTGACCATTATCTTGCCGAGCAGGATTACCTGTCGGCCATCAAGGCTCTGAAGCGTGCCATGAAGGGCGATAAGATGAATCCGGTAATTCATGAATCGTTGGCCGATATTTATGAGAAACTTGACATGGTGGAAATTTCCGATGCCCATCGCTCAATTGCCAAGCGTCTTCGTTCCGAAAAACGTCGAAAGAGCAAAAAGAAATAGCGTACAATGCGCAAAAAAAGATGCCTTCCTGAACTTAATCATGAAGGCATCTTAATTTTTATGATTGTCGGTAATTACCGGCTATTTGTTTACTTGGAATTTGTTCCAGCCGTCGTTCAGGAAAGCAAGAACCTGCTTTGCGGCAGCCAGTCCTGCGTTGATGTTGGCTTCAGCTGTCTGGGCACCCATTTTCTTCGGTGTGAAGAGTAGGCGGTCAGCATATTTTGCTGTAAGTTCGTCAGCGTTGTCAGGCTTGATGTCGGCAATGTATCTGAAATCCGGGCGTGTCTCAAGCACTTCTGCCAAGTCTTCCTCATTAATCACCTCTTTGCGGGCTGCATTGATGAGTACGGCATTCTTTGGCATCATGTTCATGAGCGTCTTGTTGATTGATTTCTTTGTCTGGTCGTTTGCCGGTATGTGAAGTGACACATATTGGTTCTTTGAGTAAAGTTCCTCGATGCTGTGAACTGGTTCAACGCCTGCTTCTTTCAGCACTTCGTCCTTTACGAACGGGTCAAGGGCCATCACTGTCATTCCGAATCCTTTGGCGATGCGTGCCACGTTGCGGCTTACCTGTCCGAACGCGTGCAGTCCGAGTGTCTTGCCTTTCAGCTCAGTTCCTGATGTTCCGTTGTATTTATTGCGGATAAGCGTTACCATCATTCCGAAT
>JAKVKZ010000045.1 GCA_022484565.1 Muribaculaceae bacterium | reverse complement strand
AATTTAACTTTGACATGTAATTCATATAGGAAAAACGTATCTCCAAAGGCGAGGAGTGGAAATGGAGCAATGATAGTAAAATATGATAGATTATAGTATCTTTGCACTATAATATTAGAAACTAAATGATACGGATTTCAAAGGCAATATTTGTGATGCTGACTGCGGCGCAACTGCTTACAGCATCCGCACAAAATTTACAGGATGGATTCGCAAATCCTCCTATACAGAGCAGGCCATACGTGTGGTGGCATTGGATGGGGTCGAACTTTTCATTGAATGGCATAACCAAGGACCTTGAGGCAATGCACTCATCGGGAATAGGTGGAGCTACAATATTTAATTTGGCATCTGCCGTACAGGAAACCCAATCACCGACGCTGAATAATCCGTGGCCTGAACAAACGTATCGCAGTCCTGCCTATTGGAAGGCAATAGCGTTTGCCTGTAAGGAGGCTGAAAGACTTGGGATGGCAATCGGGCTTGAGAACAACGTAGGTTATTCGGCCACAGGTGGTCCGTGGATTGACGAGGATAAAGGGATGAAGCATCTTGTCAGCCGAGAGGTGAAAATAGTAGGAGGAAAGAAATTGGCCATTGACATTCCACGGCCTGAACTTCCGCCATATAGAGGGTGGGGCGCATCGGGAAAGACTGTGCCCGACAAATATGACGAGATAGCGGTACTGGCTGTCCCAGTGGGTAATGATGCAGATGGTGGCAAAACTGTTGACTTATCGAAGGCATACAATAAAGAAGGGAAGATTGCGTGGAACGCGCCTAAGGGCAATTGTGCAATTTTCCGCATAGGATATGCTTCCACGATGTCGTGCCCACATCCAGTACCTGATGAACTCATTGGAAAGACGATGGAGGTAAACAAGATAGATGCTGAATTTACAAACTTCCATTGGGACAATGTTCTTAACCCATTAAAGAAAAACATAGGGCAATATTTCGGGAAAAGTTTTAAGTATATCTGTATTGACAGCTATGAGGCTGGTGAGCAGAACTGGTCACGTAACTTCAAGAATGATTTTATCAGTATTAAAGGTTATGACCCTACAATTTGGCTGCCTTACGTCGTAGCAAATGAGAAAGACTCATTAGCAACGGATGAGAATAAAGTTAAAAGATTTAAGTTCGATTTTAATGACGTTATCTCGCAATTATATCAGAAAAACGGATGGGGAATTGCCTGTGACAGAGTTGCTTCTATGGGATTGGAACTTGACCACGAGCCGTATTCAGGACCATTCTCCACTGTAGCCGGTGCCGCTTCGGCTGACGTGCCGATGGGAGAATTTTGGACAGATGGCTCTGGAATGATTCAATCGGGCGTGCCAGCAGGTGGCCGTGCGGCCGGACATAGAATAATCGGAGCAGAGGCTTTTTCTTCAACTCCGCAAAACAGCAGGTGGACAGAGGACCCGGCAATGCTGAAGAAAACAGCTGAAGGGGCTTTCGCTTCGGGAGTAAATAGGCTATATCTCCACCAATGGGTTCATCAGCCTTTCGACGACCGTTACCAGCCCGGAATGTGCATGGGGTGGTGGGGAACTCACTTCAGCCGTTTCCAACCTTGGCTGAAACTCGGCAAAGCATTCTTTGATTATCTTGGCAGATGCCAATTCCTTTTGCAGCAGGGTGAACAAGTGATTGATTTCCTCGCTGTGGATGAGGATGTTGATAGAATTACGGATGCCATTGTCCCGACAGATTTCTTAACTAAGAAAATTGAGGTTAAGGATGGCGATGTCGTACTGTATTCAGGTCGCAGATATAAAATAGTCCAATTTCCTAAGTCAACGGCTATGTTGCCGGAGGTGCTGGATAAATTGGAATGGCTTGTTGAGCAGGGAGCGACAGTGGTAGCTCAGAAGCCAGTGGCTTCGCCAAGTCTGACAGATTATCCGAAATGTGACGACGTGGTGAAATCGAAAGCGGAACAGATTTGGAGCAAGTATGAGGGGAAGAGAATCTTCGCCTCACGTGAAGAAGCGATGAATGCAATCCGACTTGCTCCCGACTATAAAATGCTGAAAGGCGATGCGGCAGTGGTTCACCGCCATTCAACTGATGGGGAAATCTACTATGTCGGCAATCTGACTGATAAGCCGCAAACGTTAACTTTGTCACTGAGAATAAATGGCATGTTGCCTGAACTGTGGAATGCTGAGACTGGAGAAAACGGGACTTTAGAAAATTGGAATGAGCAGGACGGCAGGACTTTAGTCCAGCTGGATTTGCTTCCGTACCAATCACGCTTCATCGTTATGCGCAGAAAGGCTACACGTGAAGAAATTGCCGAAGGCGCGAGAGCGAAAGTGCCACTCATAAAAGGCGATTCAATAATAGTGAGCGGAAAATGGCAGGTGCATTTTGAGCCTAAACTTGACAATGCCTTTAACATGACGCTTGATTCGCTACAGGATTTCAGCCAAAGCAGCGCATCGAATGTGAAATATTTCACTGGAACTGCTACATATAATAAAGAGGTCAACATAAGCGGTAAACAGATGAAATCGTCGAAAATTATATTAAATTTGGGCGAAATGAACGACATTGCGGAACTGCGGATTAACGGCGTGAATGTGGGCGTTCTGTGGTATCCTCCATACGAAATTGATGTGACAAAATTCCTCAAAAAAGGGAAGAACAAAGTAAGCATTGCCGTAACCGACAATTGGGCCAACAGAATGATAGGTGACGAGCAATATCCAGCAGATTTCAAGTGGGGCAACGACCGTGGCGAAAACATGGGGCGGGCATTATTGGCATATCCTGACTGGCTTGTGAAAGGAACTCCACGCCCTGAACGGAACCGCAAGACTTTCGGCATTTGGTACTATTACCGAAAGGACAGCAAACTTCAGAAAGCCGGACTTGACGGGCCTGTCAGACTGGAATTTTGGGAACATGACTTGACTGATAAACAACTGAATAAATAATATTCATCATGCCAACTATTGCTTCACCTTTTGCACGGCCACTTTATGTGATGCTCAAGCCTGCGGGTGCGCTATGCAACCTTGCATGCCGCTATTGCTATTATCTTGAAAAGTCCAACCTGTATCCCGACGTGGGAAGCCATGTAATGACTGACGAAACACTTGAACTATTTACACGCCAGTACATTGAGGCTCAGACCGCTGATGAGGTACTGTTCACTTGGCATGGCGGAGAGACGATGATGAGGCCTCTCACTTTCTACCGCCGTGCGCTTGAACTTCAGCACCGCTATGCAGGCCGACACATCATCAGCAATTGCATTCAGACCAATGCCACACTGCTCACCGAGGATTGGTGCCGATTCCTGAAGGAAAACAATTGGCTTGTGGGCATTTCAATTGATGGCCCGCAGGAGTTTCACGATGAATATAGGCGTTCTCCACAAGGTCAACCATCATTTTTCAAAGTAATGAAGGGGATACGCCTGCTTCAAAAATATGGTGTGGAATGGAATGCCATGGCCGTCGTGAACGACTTTAATGCCGACTATCCGCTTGATTTCTATCATTTCTTCAAGGAAATAGGTTGCCATTACATTCAGTTCGCACCAATTGTGGAGCGCCTTTTCACGGCAGCTGACGGCAGCCAACGCCTCGCCACTATAGCTGATAAAGGTGAACTTCCGATTGCTGAATTTTCAGTAACACCAGAGCAATGGGGCGATTTTCTCTGCAAAATTTTTGATGAATGGGTGCGCAATGATGTGGGCAAATATTATGTGATTCTTTTTGAGGCTGTACTTGCTAATTGGGCAGGCGCTGCTCCGGGAATCTGCACTTTAGGCAAGACGTGTGGACATGCAGCAGTGATGGAATTTAACGGCGACGTGTATTCATGCGACCATTTCGTTTTTCCGCAGTACAAAATAGGCAATATCCGCACTGCCACGCTTACCCAGATGCTTTATGGCGACCGCCAGAACTCATTCAGCCGATTGAAGCAGAATTTGCCGACAAAATGCCGACAATGCCAATATCTTTTTGCCTGCAATGGTGAATGTCCGAAGAATCGCTTCGCCGCGTCGCCCGATGGCGAGCCGGCTCTCAATTATCTTTGTTCAGGTTATCAAAAATTCTTTGCCCATGTGGCACCTTTCATGGACTATATGACACGAGAACTTTCAGCCCACCGTTCACCGGCAAATGTGATGAATGCAATTGCCGACGGCACACTTCATCTTTCATAGCAATTTTTTGATTGGATTTAGGCCAATTTGAAGGCGGAAAATCAGTGGAAATTTGCAAGCGGAATCCGAGGATTTTCAATTGTGGGTGTGAACACTTTGAGCGGGGGGTAACTGGCTGAATTGTTGATAATTCGCTGGGGTGTTTACGGTGAGGTGGTGCACACACGTTTGCAAGGTTTTCGGATGGATTTTTGGGGCGGATTCTGGCCTTTATTCTGATGAGGATTTTGGGCTGTATTTTGGGGCGTGCAGGGATGAAATTTGAAGCGTGGAATTTGAGGAAATTTGAAGGCATGATTTCGTGGATTTTCAGTTGTGGGTGTGAACACCTTGAACGGCACTTAATTGGCTGAATTGCTGATAATTTGCTGGGGTGTTCACGGTGAGGTGGTGCACACACGTTTGCAAGGCTTTCGGATGGATTTTTGGGGCGGATTTTGGCCTTTATTCTGATGAGGATTTTGGGCTGCATTTTTGGGTGTGCAGGGATGGAATTTGTGATGGGGAATTTGTGGCTTTTCATGTGAGTGTTTTTATGGCGAAGATAATATGAATTCAATGAGGAAAAACAAGGAAAAAGGTAATGAGGTAGGGTGAGGGGATTGGAATTTATTGTGAATACGAAATATTTGGCAAAATTGCGCTGCAAGACTTGGCTATTCATAAAATCCAATTTGCATTAGCCATTAATATTTAATATATTTGCAACACTTAAAATCAAATATTAAAATTTATAACAGTATGGAACAAAAACAAGTTCAGATAATTGATGGGATTATATCTTGTGACATAGATATTACAAAAGATGAATGGAAGAAAATATTAACTGATAAAATTACTTATTCAACATATAGTGATGCGCTTATAAAATTTTATCTTGAGCCAGGACATAAATCGACTTGCACAAATTTAGGAACCAAATATGGAGTTTCACCACAATCGTTCAACAGTAGAATCTGTGCGTTTGCTAAAGCTGTACAGAAGAGCCTGAATAGGTTTGAAATAAACGACCCTAAAAACAAATATTGGTTGATACCAATGACTGGTAAAAGTCTGGATGATAATCATTTTGAATATACCATACGTCCTGAATTGGTTGCAGCCATGGAGGAGATAGGTATGACGACGCTGGAATATCATAAATTCTCGTGGATTCCATTTTATGAAGAATTTGCAAATAAACTTTTAGAGTACAAGGATAACAGAAAAGGATTACTTGATGTGATTTATTCAGAGAAATTAATTCCGTTCACATCGTATATAAAAGAAGAAGATGGAAGCCATTCGGGTGATATTTGCCCGTTTACTGTGTTTGGTGTTTTCAATAGAGGTTTGACAGATAATAACAGAACAATAATATGTGAAATATTCAAGAATGCGTTTTCATTGAAGGCGGATATTCCCGATGATTTTGCTGGAATTCCAATAGTTGATAATCGGAGAGCATGTTTTTATAATGCTAAGGGGGATAGGGGCATATCTGATATTGACAATTTATGGAATTTATTTGAGGCAACGATAGAAAAAAATCAAGAAACTTTTGAACAATATTATAATAAGGTTATCAAACAGAAGGGCATCAATTGGAATATTACAATGGGCCTGTTTTGGATAAGGCCAAATAAATATTTAGCACTTGACGGCAAAAACAGAGAATACTTGACAAAAAAATACAATTATAACGAAATAAAAGTCATACCAATTGCCGCTGATTATAAAGCATTGATGAACAAGGTGGAAACAGGCATGAAAAATAATGAAATTGCAGAAAAGTCTTTTCCTGAATTTTCATTTCAGTCATGGTTATATTCTCCAATAAATTATTGGCTTGTAGGTTATACTTTTGAAGAAGTATCACAATTTGATAGATTCTTGGGAGAAGGAATATGGGAAGGATATTCAAATATAAAGGCACAAATTGATTTATTGAAATCTGTAAAGGAACAGGATATAATCATATTAAAAGCCGCTGCAACTAAAGGAGAAGGACATAAAATTGGTTTTACGAGGATAAGAGCAATAGGAATGGTAACCGATATTATAGAAAATGGTGAAAATGAACAGAATAAATTTTCCTTTAAGGTGCAATATATAAATACGAATGAGAAGGATTTTGATGGCAAATCGTATTTATCAACAATTCATCAATTAAAAGATGCGCAAATAAAGAAATATGTTGATAATGAAATCATGAATGGAGAACATTTGAAGATTATGCCCATTGAGATTAAGCATGAAACAAAATATGATAAATACATATCATTGCTCGAGCATAAACATAATTTGATATTTACAGGTGCTCCCGGCACTGGTAAGACATATCTTGCAGAACGCATAGCAGAAGCAATGGATGCTGAGACGGAATTTGTGCAATTTCATCCATCGTATGATTACACAGATTTTGTGGAAGGGCTACGTCCAATTGATAAAGACAATGATAATATCGGATTTCGCCGTCAAGATGGAATTTTTAAATCATTCTGCAAAAGGGCAATTATAAATTTAAAGGATTCGGAAAAATCAGAGTACCAAATTGCTGAAATAGATTCGATAACTAAACAAATTCTTGATTTTGCAAATGATGCGATAGAGAACAAAAAGAAACTTTCCATAAAAAGCGGAAATGAATTTTCCATTGTTGGATATGACGACAATAATATTACCATTAATACGCCAAGCAATGCAATAACTACAACGCTGAATATTAGAGTCAATGAGATAAGAGAGATATTATTAAATAATATCAAACTAAAAGACGTAAAAGATATTAGAGACTTCTTCAAAAGGAAATTTCCAACACAAAACGATTCATACACATTTGCTATTTGCAATGAACTGTCGCAATGGAAAGTGAAAAATACTGAGAGGACTAAAGTAATTCCACTGAAAAATCATGTATTTATCATTGATGAAATAAATCGAGGAGAGATTTCTAAGATTTTTGGCGAATTGTTTTATTCAATTGACCCTGATTACAGACTCAGCATACAGCAGATAAAAAATTTAGAATTGTCAGATGAAACCAATGAAACAGTTATTAAGCAACAATTGGTAAAGACACAATATCAAAATCTTGTAAAGGATGATGACGAGTTTTATAGAGGCTTTTATATACCTGATAACGTGTATATAATTGGTACTATGAATGATATTGACCGCAGTGTGGAAAGTATGGATTTTGCAATGCGCAGAAGGTTTGCTTGGTATGAGATAACGGCTGAAGAAAGTGCGGAGAATATGGGCAATCTGCTTTCTGAAGAATCCAAAAAGCGCATGATGTCGCTGAATAAGAAAATTACTGCTACTCAGGGACTTGGTGCAGAATACAATATCGGAGCAGCATATTTTCTGAAATTGGGAGACGATAGTTATGATAATTTGTGGAAATATCATATTAAAGGCGTGCTTTCAGAATATTTGCGTGGCATGGAGAATAAGGACGACATATTAAAGGCTTTGAAGAAAGCTTATGACGTTAATGACGAAGCTAAGGCAACCACTGAAGAAGAAGTAAATGATACAGACAACTGACAATAATGGAGGAAAAAGGCTTTCTGAAATATCTCCAGATGTGGGGGATGATGCCATAAAAGTTCTGTACAGGATTGCCAATAAGAACATACAGGATTTGGTTGAAGACAATCCAAATCTATTGTTGTTTCCGCCAAAATTTGAGGGCAATAGTGATAAAATAGAAGACGAGCATATCTTTGATTTTGATGGTGTCAGCCTAAGAACAGGAAATATTATGGGATTCTTGTGCGCTGGAGACACACAGATTTCCATAACTTCACGCTTCCAAAGGGGGAATAACGACAACTTCCTTCACTATATGCTTTCGAAAGTTCTGTCCATTAATATGTTTAATTTCAAGCATCTGACGACCAATGATTCATATCTTAATTATTTGATTTTTGTTTTTGCCTATTATTTAAAGCGTATTGTGAAAGAAGAAGGCATATATAAAGAATATCAACAGCATATATATAATAATCCAAATTTGAGAGGGGCAATAGATGTCAACAGCCATTTAAAGAAGAATATGCCATTTGCAGGTAGAGTAGCATTTAGAACGAGAGAGCATTGGCTTGACAATCATATAACAGAACTAATAAGACACGCCATTGAATATGTGCGAAAGCAACCGCTTGCGGATTCAATATTGAATAGTGACAATAACATAAAACAGTCAGTTTCAGCAATTGTATTTGCTACACCATCATTTAATAGAAACGAACGTCAAAAAATTATATATCAAAACGTTCGGCCCATTAATCACCCATATTTTACCGGATATTCAATTCTCCAGAAGATATGTTTATCTATACTTAGGCGTGAAAAAATGAGTTATGGTGCCGAAAACAAAAAGATTAATGGAATATTATTTGATGGAGCATGGCTGTGGGAGGAATATCTGGCTAAGATACTCTGTGATAAACTTGAATTAAAGCACCCTGAGAATAAATTAGGGAGTGGAAGGATACCGCTATTTAAAGATAATAATAAGTGCCCACGTTTCCCTGATTTCTACAACGATGAGCAAAAAATAGTGCTTGATGCAAAATACAAAAGAAATATTGACCCCCGCAACGACATCAATCAGATAGTAACTTACTTGTATTGCAAGAGATATGCTCATGGTTGCTTCATTATGCCCAAAGACAGTAAAGGTCAAGAGGTTTACGAAAAATATGGATGTTTGAAAGGTTATGATGGCATTATTCACCTATTGCGACTTTATATTTCAAAGGAAATACCACTTGATAAATTTTGTTCTGAAATGATTGGTAACGAAAATGAACTTATAGAAGTGATTCATACTTTGCTTCAAAATGGTATGCAAAGTTTAAACTAATGTGTTTAAGACTATATGGTCCACTTAAATTTGAAGAAATACCTGAAATATAGTGAGAAATAGTTGGCCAAAAAGCAGAATTGAAGAAAAACTGTGAGATAATATTTTTGAAGAAATTCAGTGAAATAATGGGCTTATTTTAGAAAGTTTAAATTTGGTGGGCAGGAATTCTGCATATTCATGGCGTAACTTTGCAATACGAATAGTATTAACCATTAAAATTAAGTAAGTATGAAAAGTAGAAATTTTGCAGAGTTAGCACTGGTATTAGTGCTTGGATGGATGATTTTAATCCTTGGAAGTTGCTCAAAGAGTGATGATGCAGCAAAACTTAGTGAAAATTCAATTACAATGAAGGCCGGAACGACTCATCAATTGAAGTATGATGGCGGAACAAACGGCACATGGACTTCGGGAAACGAACTGATAGCATCGGTGAGTGGAGGACTTGTGACGGCTAAAAGAGTGGGAGAAACGCTGGTGAGTGTGGCGGACGCTAAGTGCAAAGTGACAGTGGAAGGTGTGTACAACACATATCGGGAGCCGTGCATGACGTGGGGAGCTACAATGGACGTGGTGAAGAATTTCATGAGCGGATATACATTGTCAAAATCGAATGAAACGAGCCTTTTATATACTGGAAAGGACAAGGAAATAAACCAAGTGTATGTTTTCAAGAACAGTGTGCTGAGTACGTCGGGAGTGATAGTGCCATTGGCATATTTGGATGAACTTGCCAGTTTTATGGCTGAACGGTATGTTTATATTACAAAAACCAGCACTTTGGTGGCGTTGAAGAGCGTTGACGGCAATACATTGATAGCAGTAGGAGCAGAAACGATGAATGGAGTTGACTGTGTGTTAGTGGCATACGGACAGAACACGTCCTCAAAATCGAGCGGAGAGCAAATAATGGAGAAAAAGATGGAGGAGATGGCTACTGCGCTCGGAGCTGAGAAGAGCACTAAAAAGATAGATTTATTTAAATAGAAAGGAATAAATCATTTAGACTATCAGTAAAATTATTGCCATTAAATGCAGTGAAAAACTTGAAAGAGCATCGCAGCTGAATGAAGCGACGGTGCTTAATGAACTGGCGGCGCAAATAAGATGCGTCGCCAGTTTTGGCGTTATGTGGGAGTGAACGAAGTGGCCGGCGGATTGTCGGCGAGGATATGGCAGCAGCGAGATTAGTGAGAAAGATTGCTGAATAAGAAAAATGGGGGGTGATGACGTTAAATTTAGGTAATAAATAAAAAACTGCAATTAATTACTGAATAATGGTGCTTTATATGCTATTTTTTAATAATTTTGCAGCGGATTTAGTAGGTATAAATTTAATGGCGCAGAATAAAAAAATTAAAACAGCTTTGGTGTCGGTGTTCCATAAGGACGGACTCGAAGCAATACTTAAGGTTCTGAATGATAATGGGGTAAAGTTCCTTTCAACGGGAGGAACTCAAAAATTCATAAAGGAACTTGGTTATGAATGTGGAGCTGTAGAAGATTTGACAGGCTATCCGTCGATACTTGGCGGACGCGTGAAGACTCTTCATCCTAAGGTGTTTGGCGGAATTTTGGGACGTCGCGAGAATGCTGGCGACGGCGAGGAGATGGCCAAATACGAAATTCCGGAAATTGACCTTGTGATAGTTGACCTGTATCCGTTTGAGGACACTGTGGCTCAAGGCGCAGCGGAGGCTGACATCATAGAGAAGATAGATATAGGCGGCATATCGCTGATAAGGGCCGCCGCAAAGAACTACAACGACGTGGCAATCGTGGCATCGAAGGCACAATATGCTCCGCTGCTGAAGATGCTGACCGAGAACGGCGAGGCGAGCACATCGCTGGCACAACGCCGCTGGCTGGCAAAGGAGGCTTTCGGGGTGTCGAGCGCATACGACAGCCATATTTTCAATTACTTTGACGGGGAGGAGGAGCCATCGGCTCTGCGCTATGCGCTGAACGGCGCTAAGAAGCTGCGCTACGGCGAGAATCCTCACCAGAAGGGCTATTATTTCGGCAACTTTGACGAGATGTTCACTCAACTTCATGGCAAGGAGATTTCGTACAACAATCTGCTTGACATTGATGCTGCAGTGAACTTGATTAATGACTTTGACGAGACCACTTTCGTGGTGATGAAACATAACAACGCGTGTGGAATAGCATCGCGTCCGACAGTGCTTGAGGCATGGAAAGCCGCACTTGCTTGCGACCCTGTGTCGGCCTTCGGCGGCGTGCTGATTACCAACCGCGAGATTGACGGCGCGACGGCTGAGGAGATGAACAAGATATTCATCGAGGTGTGCATGGCACCATCGTACACTGATGAGGCGCTGAAGATTCTGGAACAGAAGAAGAACCGCATCATCCTGGTGATGAAGCCATTCAAGAGCCAGAACCTGCTGTGCCGCTCGGTGCTGAACGGGGCACTCGTGCAGGAGCGCGACACTCATGTGGAGACACCTGAGGAACTCGAGCCGATGACCGAGAAGAACATAACGCCTGAACAGGCTGAGGACTTGATATTTGCCAACAAGGTGGTGAAGCACAGCAAGAGCAACTCGATTGTGCTTGCCAAGAATAAGCAGCTTTGCGCAAGCGGAGTTGGGCAGACATCGAGGGTTGACGCATTGAAACAAGCCATTGAGAAGGCACAGAACTTCAAGATGGATCTTAACGGGGCGGTGATGGCATCGGACGCATTCTTCCCCTTCGGCGACTGCGTGCAGATAGCGCATGAGGCAGGCATCACGGCAGTGATACAGCCGGGCGGATCGGTACGCGACAATGAATCAGTGGATTATTGCAACAATAACGGCGTGGCAATGGTGAAGACAGGCATACGCCATTTCAAACATTAATAAGGAAAACAAGATTATGGGACTATTCTCATTCACTCAAGAAATAGCTGTTGACTTAGGAACAGCCAACACAATAATTATCCATAACGACAAAATCGTTATAGATGAGCCGTCGGTGGTGGCCCTTGACGCAAAGACAGGGCGACTGATAGCAGTGGGCGAGCGTGCACGCCAAATGCACGGCAAGACCCACGAGAACATACGCACGGTGCGCCCGCTACGTGGCGGTGTGATTGCCGACTTCAACGCCGCGGAACTTATGATTCGCGGACTGGTGAAGATGGTAAGCTCGAAGAGCCATTGGTTCTCGCCATCGTTGCGGATGGTGGTGGGCATACCTTCGGGCAGCACAGAAGTGGAAGTGCGTGCGGTGCGTGACTCGTCGGAGCATGCAGGCGGACGTGATGTGTATATGATTCATGAGCCAATGGCAGCAGCGCTGGGCATAGGCATCGACGTGCTGGCACCGGAAGGCAACATGATTGTGGACATAGGCGGCGGCACATCGGAAATCGCCGTAATATCACTTGGCGGCATCGTGAATGCGAAGAGCATCCGCACGGCAGGTGACGAACTGACAGAAGACATTCAGGAGCACATGCGCCGCGCACACAATGTGAAAGTGGGCGAGCGCACGGCAGAACTGATAAAGATAAATGTGGGTTCAGCGTTGACAGAGCTTGACAATCCGCCAGCGGACTACATAGTGCATGGACCTAACCAGATGACCGCATTGCCAATGGAAGTGCCGGTATCGTATCAGGAAGTGTGCCACTGCATAGAAAAGTCGATATCGAAGATTGAAGCAGCCGTGCTGAGCACTTTGGAACAGACACCGCCGGAACTTTATGCCGACATCGTGCAAAACGGCGTATGGCTGTCGGGCGGAGGAGCATTGCTCCGCGGCCTTGACAAGCGCTTGACCGACAAGATCGGAATACAGTTCCACATAGCCGATGACCCACTGCACGCAGTGGCAAAAGGCACAGGAGTGGCGCTGAAAAACATTACCCGTTTCGTCAAGTTCCTGAAGAGATAGGCTTGACGGCGACGGAAATATAGCATAAGAACTGAGTGGAAGGCATAGTGAAAAATCTCCTTGCCTTCTGTTTCAGTTTCTAAGGGCAAGCTATGCATTAGATTGATTTATTGTCATCAATAGGAATTAGCAGTGCATAATCTGATAAATTTTTTTGTAAAGAACAGTTCATGGTTTGTTTTCATTTTTTATGTGATAATAAGCTGTGCAATGCTCTTTCAATACAATCCCTATCAGCAAAGCGTGTATCTCTCATCGGCAAATGATGTGAGTGCTACGGTGTATAACGGGATAAGCAATTTCACTTCATACTTTTATCTGCGCGACATCAACTCTGACCTGCAGGAGCGGAACGCATCGCTTGAAATGGAGGTTGTGAACCTGCGGAATCAGGTGAACGACCTGAAGATGCAAGTGCCTGACAGCAATGCCCTGCAACCGGCAATACGCAACTACAGCTTTGTGGTGGCGCGCGTGATAAGCAACAGTGTAACCCAACCGCACAACTACATAACCATAAACCGAGGCAGCGCTGAAGGTGTGAAACCTGAAATGGGCGTTGTGGACCAAAACGGTGTGGTAGGCATTGTGAACGTGGTGGGTCGACATTCGTCGAGAGTGATTTCGCTGCTTAATCCATATATGCGGCTGTCGTGCAAGGTGCGCGGAACGAACTATTTCGGAAGTCTGGTGTGGAACGGGGAAAGCCCGTACTATGCAGTGCTTGAGGAAATGCCACGCCACGTGAAGTTCAAGCGCGGTGACCAAATCGTGACAAGCGGCTACTCATCAGTGTTCCCTGAGGGAATTGTGGTGGGAAAAATAGTGGGAATGGTGAAAGAACTCAACGACAATTTCTTCTCATTGAAGATACAGTTATCGACCGACTTCACGCAACTTAGCACAGTGAGGGCAATCGGGAACAACATGCGCCCTGAACTTCAGGCATTGGAGCAAAGCGATAAAGGCATAAAGGAGGACAACCAATGACACGGACAGTGATACAATATATAGTGCTATTCATCGTGATGGTGCTGGTGCAGGTGATATGCAATCGCATCTGCCTATTCAATGTGGCAGTGCCGTTGGTGTTCATATTCTTCATACTGCGGCTGCCGGTGAACCTTTCCACAAACTGGGTGCTGACGCTCTCGTTCGTGATAGGGCTGATAGTTGACATATTCAGCAATACCCAAGGGATGAACGCGCTGTCGTGCACAATCCTCGGAGGCTTGCGTAAACCCATATTTTCGCTGTATTGTCCGCGTGAGGACGATATGTCGAACCCGATACCCTCGATAAATTCACTCGGAGTGGGAGTGTTCGTGAAATATGTGTTTACGATGACCATGCTGTTCTGCGTGCTGACTTTCGTCATACAGTCGTTCACATTCTTCAATTTTCAGCTCACACTGCTGCGGATAGTGTGCAGCGGGGTGCTGACATCAGTGTTGATTTTTGGTTTCGATAGTCTAACATCAGCGCATCGTGAGAAAAGATTATAATCTTGAGAAGCGAAAATACGTGATTGGAGGATTCTTCTTCCTGATAGTCGTGATTTACCTTGTGCGACTGTTTGTGCTGCAAGTGTGCGACACGACGTACAAGATAAATGCCGACACGAACGCTTTTCTGCAAAAGATAATATATCCTTCGCGCGGACTTATCTACGACCGCAACGATTCACTTGTGGTGCTCAATCAGCCGGCATACGACGTGATGCTGATACCGCGCGACGTGCAGCCATTCGACACAATAGACTTCTGCAACACGCTGCAAATCACGCGCAGTGACTTCGACGCCCGCATGGCCGACATGAAGGACCCGCACAAGAATCCAAACTATTCATCGTACACTCAGCAAGTGTTTATGGCGCACCTTTCGGCACAGGACTATGGACGGCTTCAGGAAAAGCTGTACCGCTTCCCGGGATTTTTTATCCAGAAGAGGATATTGCGCCAATACAATTACAATTGCGCAGCGAACATTTTGGGCGATGTGCGTGAGGTAAACGGAAACGACATTGAGAAGGACAACTATTACAAGCCGGGCGACTACACGGGCGACCTCGGAATAGAAAAAAGCTACGAAAAATACCTGAGGGGCGAGAAGGGAGTGGAAATACTCATCCGTGACGCTTACGGCAAGATTAAGGGGAAATACAACAACGGAAGAAACGATAAAGCTCCAGTGGCAGGCAAAGACCTGAAACTGAGCATCGACATGCGCCTGCAACGCTACGGGGAGCAACTAATGCAGCACAAAATTGGGGCGATTGTTGCCATTGAGCCAGCCACAGGCGAGATACTCGCTTTGGTGACAAGCCCGACTTACGACCCGAATCTGCTGATAGGCAAGCAGCGCGGCACAAACTACCGTGACCTCGTGAACAACAGGTTCCGCCCGCTGTTCAACCGCGCCATTATGGGAGCATATCCTCCAGGCTCGACATTCAAAACCACACAGGCGCTGATTCTGCGTCAGGAAGGCATAGTGTCGCTATCGACCATGTTCCCGTGCTATCACGGATATATCAACGGGCATCTGAAAGTGGGGTGCCACGGACACGCATCGCCGATTGCCCTGAAGCAGGCCTTGCAGACATCGTGCAACGCATATTTCTGCTGGGGATTCTTTTACATGATGGGCAAACGCTCGAAATACAAATCGACAAGCGACGCATTTGAGGTGTGGAAAAAGCACCTTGTGTCGATGGGATACGGATATAAACTCGGTGTGGACTTGCCTGGTGAAAGCCGCGGATTCATTCCGAACAGCGCATTCTACGACAAGACTTACGGCAAAGGAAGTTGGGTGGGCAACACCATAATCTCGGTGGCGATAGGACAGGGCGAAATACTTGCCACACCATTGCAGATAGCCAACCTTGGTGCTACGATTGCCAATCGTGGATATTACATCACCCCTCATGTGGTGAAAGAGATAAAAGGCGGGAAATTGCCGGCAAATCTGCTTCAGAGGCATCAACCGACGATTGAAAAGCGATACTATTACGATGTGATTGACGGTATGCGCATGTCGGTACTCGGCGGAACATGCCACGGCGCGGACTTCGCTGATGTGCAAGTGTGCGGAAAGACAGGTACCGCACAGAACCCTCATGGGCGCGACCATTCAGCATTTATGGGATTCGCCCCTATGAACGTGCCGAAGATAGCCATTTGCGTGTATGTGGAGAATGCCGGATTCGGAGCCACCTATGGAGTTCCTATCGGAAGCCTGATGATGGAAAAATATCTGAAAGGCTCGATTTCGTCAGCACGGAAAGGACTTGAGTCAAGAATGATGAATGCTAACACAATAACGATGACAAGCAGTGGATCTAAACGAAAATAGTGAATATTCCTACGGCACCAGTTCAGTGTTCCGTTACATCGACTGGTGGACGATAATTCTATACGCTCTGCTCGTGATAGCCGGAGCGGTGAGCATTTATGCGGCAACATATAATTTTGACCACGCCAATATGTTCGATTTCTCGGAATTTTCGGGAAAGCAGTTTGTGTGGATAGGACTTTCATTCATAATCGGCTTTTCGCTGCTGATGATTGACGGGCGAATGTACGAGGCGTACGCATATCCTATATATGCGCTGATGATATTGCTGCTGATGGTCACGATTGTTATAGCGCCTGATGTGAAAGGGTCGCGATCGTGGATTGTGCTGGGGCCTGTGAGCATACAGCCGGCGGAATTCGCGAAAACCGCCACAGCGCTTTGCCTCGCCAAACTATTCAGCACATATAATTTCGTGCTGAACAGAAGTTACAAGAATTATTTGTGGGCAGGACTGATAATCGGGCTTCCGATTGTGCTGATTCTGCTTCAACAGGAGACCGGCTCGGCGCTCGTATATACGGCATTGATTTTCGTGCTTTACCGCGAAGGAATGAGCGGATTCGTGCTTTTTGCGGCACTATGTGCCGTGACATTCTTTGTGGTGGCGATAAAATTCTCTACAATAGGGCTAATGGGAATTCCTATAGGCGTGTTCAGCGTCTATGTGATGATAATCGTCATAATAATCGGGATGCTGCTGATTTATTGCAGGTCGCTGATATTGGGAAGGAATGTTGCATTGGGCTTCATTGGCTATGGGCTGCTTGGCGCAGGCCTTGTGCTTCTCGGAGTGAACATTAACGGCCATCTGTTCTTTTTGCTTGGAATCGGGGCAGCGGTTATATACCTGCTGATTGGAATGTTCCATGACGACCTGAAGAAGGTGATGATAACCATTTCGTTCGCGTTGGCATCAGTGGTGTTCCTGTTTTCGGTGAACTATGTGTTTACGGATATTCTTGAACCGCACCAGCAGATGCGTATAAAGGTGGCTCTTGGAATCGACCAGGACCTGCGTGGAGCGGGATATAATGTCAACCAGTCGGAGATAGCCATAGGCTCGGGCGGAGTGACAGGCAAAGGTTTCCTGAACGGCACACAGACAAAGTTGAAATATGTGCCAGAGCAGCATACCGACTTCATTTTCTGCACCATAGGCGAGGAACAGGGATTTATCGGGTCAGCTGCCGTGCTTGTGATATTCCTGACGCTAATAATACGAATCATCATCATTGCGGAACGCCAGCGCACGGCATTTGCGCGGGTGTATGCATATTCAGTGGCATCTTATATGATATTCCATGTCTGCATCAATGTGGGTATGGTGATAGGATTGTGCCCTGTGATAGGCATTCCGCTGCCATTCTTCAGCTACGGAGGTTCAGCCCTGTGGGGATTCACCTTTCTGCTTTTCATATTGCTGAGGATTGATGCCTCAAGGCGAGAATACGGAGATTAAGAGAAAATTAGCAAATATTAATATTATAGAAATTTACGCAACAATATAATTAATGAAATTATTTGAGATTATAAATCCCTAAAAATGTAAAATATTTTTATACAAACTGGTATTATAGCACGATGACTGTATAATATTTTTATACAAATTAAAAAAATAGTCATATTTTTGCAATATTTCACTTGATTTTTTTAAAATTAGCTTTATCTTTGCGATAGAAAAATAGTTCGTATTAACTGTTTTCATTTTTGTATGAAATGGCTAAGGCTTAATAGCATAAAGATCATAAAATTATTTTGGAATGTAAATTACATTAAACCTGTCATTATGGCTATTCTAATAGTCATAGTGTTTGGACAAGCGTTTACATCGTTATCTGTATTCAATCCAATAAAGCGGAATTTTGAAGACTTTTCTATGACAGATTTGTATTTCAATATTATATCAAATGAAACGGATAAAAAAGTCAATAATAATATTACAATAGTAGATATATCAGATCAATTTAAACGAGGTGAGATTGCAAATACAATTTCTGAGATTGCAAATCAGAAGCCAGCTATAATAGTGATAGATGTAATATTTGAAGGAATTAAAGACGATATGGGTGGCAATGACAGTTTGGCGACAGCAATTATCAATAATAAAAATGTAATTGTCGATATGAAGCTTATTAATTACAATGAAGAAGAAAATACATTTACCTCATCAATAACATCTTTTTTTCATGAATATTCCAATGTCCCATACGGTTACGGTAACATTCCAGATAATATGGAAAAACATACGATAAGGGAGTATACAATATTCCAAAATTTAAATGGCAAGAAAGTCTTTTCACTGTCCTCATGCGCAGCTTGTGGATTTCTAAAACAACGACCTGATACAACAAATTCTGATTTAATTGCGATTGATTATACACCGACTTTATTCCCTGAGATTAATCATTCAAAAATTAATGAAAATGGGAATTTGATAAGGGATAAAATCGTTATGGTAGGATGCTTGCATGAAGAATCGGATATGCATTACACTCCGTTAGGGAAGATGAGTGGTACGGAACTTCAAGCATATATGATTCAGACACAACTAAGCCATAAGAAGATGAGTAGTATGAATTTGTGGGCTAGTATGCTTTGTGGCGTTTTAATGTGCTATTTAATTGTCGCTTTGCAGAATATTATACTTAGAAATAGTAACAATTATAGTACATTATTTATAGATTTGTCCAATTTCTTTTTTATGGCACTTTGGGCATGGATAGGATTTTATGCTTATGAAAGATATAACTATTATATCAACTTACTTTATCCATTACTTGGAATAGCACTAGCTTCAGTAGGAAGACATTGGTATGCAATAATGGAATCATTATATAGAGATATTAAGAAATTATCATTGGTTTTTAAGCATAAATGACGATGAATAAGTTAATTGTTATCATATTATTCTTGGCAATTTCGATAACTTCTATGGCGCAAACAGATAGTGAGAGACTCTTAAAACGAGCTGATTATTATTATGATAAAGGAAATTATTGCATGGCATATGAGTCATATAAAAAAGCTGCCGACAATGGAAATGCTATCGCAATGAGAAAACTTGCTTATTCATTTTTGACAGGGAAAGGCGTCGATGGAGATACAAAGAAAGCGACTGAATGGTATTTAAAAGCAGCAGAAATGGGCGATGCTACAGCCATGTATATGTTGGTTAATAGTTATTACAATGGAATAGGTGTTGAACATAGTAGCAAGAAAGCACAAGAATGGTTGCATAAAGCTGCTGATAATGGAAGTATTGAAGGTCTAAGGCTATTGTCGCAATGCTATCATGACGGAAATGGCGAAGTTCAGGACACAATAGAAGCTAAAATACTTGCAATGCGAGCAGACAGTATTGAGGATGCTGCCATAACATTATCAACTCAAACAATTATTGAAGCTAATAAAACGGATATTACTCAAAAATCAAAAATAAATATTGATGATGGGCAACCTCAAATCACTATATTATATCCTGAAAATCAATTCTTGTTCCATGAGGATAAGTTGAAAATCCGGTATTTCATACATAATGCAATAGGGAGGCATTTTAATGTTGCAGCTATGGTAAATGGCGAATTCCAGCCAGCTACACGTTCAGTGACATCTGCTGATGCTATTGATGTTGATTTGCCTAAGAAAGATTGCTTAGTGCAGTTGATTTTAAAAGATGATAATGGACAAATTTGTGGCGAACCGACATCTTTACAATTGAGGTGGGATAATTCGTTTGAACAAATTATCTTGCCGAATTTGTACGTTTTCGCTGTCGGGATTGGAGATTACCATGACAAAAATTTGCCACCATTAAAATATACAGTTAAGGATTGCAATGATTTTGTCACGGCTGTGATTCAAAAGAAAGGTAAACCTTATGAAAATGTATATGTTCGAAAATTACTGGATAGCCATGCAGTGCTTGATTCTCTCTATGAGGGATTGGAATGGTTAAAGCGAAATGTTACTCAAAATGATGTTGCAATGTTTTTTTATGCAGGACATGGTTTTAAAGACAACAAAGACGATTTCTATTTTGCAAACTTTGATGGGGATACAGAGAAAAGTTATAAGAACATGAGTGCTTTTGAATTCACACGAAGAATAAGCGATGTATCAGGGAAGGTTATCCTTTTTATAGATGCGTGTTATTCAGCAGCTTTATTACAGAACACTCGCTCTGCCTCAACGGAACATTTTATAGAACAGCTCAATAGAGCAGGCAATGGTATGATAATGTATGCTTCAAGTTCAGCAGATACTAAAAGTCGCGAAGACAACAATTGGCAAAATGGTGTGTTTACTAAAGTGCTTCTTGAGGCGTTGAATGGAGCTTTGGTAAAGCCTAACAGAGAAGGCCTTTCTGCCAATGAATTAGGCTATTATGTGGAAGAAAGAGTCAATCAATTGACAGAAGGTAAACAAATACCTAAATACATTAATCCAAAGAATATAGATAACTTTAACATCTTCTTATATGACAAAGAATAAAAAATATTTATTATTCGTTTTCGTGATGGTTTTACTCATTCCATTTACAGTATCGGCAGCAAAAGGCCATGTCTATATTGTTTATTCAGTAATTGGTGATGTGTATAAAATCAATGGTGGCACTAAATCAAAATTAAGTGCCTGTACACAACTTGAGGCAGCACAAAATGTGCAAATACCAAAAGGTTGTGCAGTTACATTGCTTGATAGAGAGAGCAACAAGATGTATTCATCATGTAAAATCGGAACTAACACAGTGTCGAATTTGGTTGAGTCAGTAGCAAATCCAAAGAGCTTGTCCAGCCAATATATGGGATATATAGTAAAATTGCTTTTTGAACAGAAAAAGAGCAAGGACATTCATCCTAATGCTTATATGCAATCGACAGCTACATCATATAGAAGTGCAACAAACAATGATTCTACGTTCCTTAATGCAGTGCTGAAGTCAATAAGAAGCAGTTTCAATAGCAATTATGAACAGACATTGCGCGGTAAAGGTACGGTGCTGAGTACCAGTTATAATGTGAATTTTGATATAATATCATGCGTGACAGGAATGCCTGTGGCAGGTAGAATATCTGGTGGCGAGAGCTGTTATTTTAGAATTAGGAATAAATCAAATACTCCATTGTATTGCAATGTTCTTAATATTGACAGTTTATCGAACAAATCATTACTTCTTCCAATAGATTCTGCTATGACGTGTTCGAATCTTATTGTGCCTTCAGATGGTGAAGTCGATTTTAAATCAGAACCATTTGTGTTTTCAACTGCAAAAAGTCTTGAGACATTTCTGCTGCTAGCTACTGAAGAACCAGTTAATTTCAGTGTGCTTCTCGTAAAAAAATACGAAATAATAAATAGTAACAAATCTGAAATGCCTGTAGGCATATTCCGTAAATTTGTATATAGCGAATGAAAAGATCAATTATTATAGCGTTTTATGTTATTTTTTCCCATGTGCTATGCTCGGCAGAAACTTGTGCTCCATTATGTGCCTCTCATAATTTACAAGACATTGCAGAACAATTATCGAAGTATGTGTCTTTAGGGAAAGATATATTAATCTGTCCACAAATAGCTGGAAACTTTGACATAAAGATATTAAAGGATACAGATGGCAAGATAAAGCACATAGGCATTAATATGTTCAATGATAAAATGATCAAGGATTTGGGTGAACCTGTTTGTCTTTTCATTGAGCGATATTTATTGGAGATTTCATTAAAGTCATCGGATTATGATGCAGCATTTATTAATAATAGTTCTGGCGTGGAATTACTTTATAATGGTGCAAAGATATCAAAAGCATATTCTTTTATACGAAATTTTCTTTTGCATGTAAATGCTACATATATATTTTCATATAGTAACAATAAAAAGTCAGGAATTACGGCAATATGGAGTAAAGGTAATCAGAGGTATGCAGTCCATTTCATGCCAACAAGGGAACTATTGTTTGGCACAGATAAAAAAGAAGCAGATGATATTATTAAAGGTAAACTTACATCAGTAACGACTTATGATGTAATTAGGGATAGTCAAATTCCTATAAAAGATTTACAGCCGCTGAAAAATGACGATAATCTTTATATTAAAAGTGGTGCTGTATTCACAATCAACAGTTTCAATCAAGATGCATATTATAAAAGAATAGGAGATTTTGGTATAGCAGTATTTGATTCAAAATACCAGTTGGAGTCATTGCGTAACTTATCGCTTGGCTTAGTAAATATTAAAAATGCCGTAGCGAGAATACATCACAATCAGTATGGAAGTAAAATATCTGAATATGAAATACCTTTCGCTAAATTAATTTGTGTACTTATGAGAGAGGGTAATATTTATTGTGGCGTGGAGAAAGTTGATGCAAATATCCTAAAGAGTGTTGTAATCATAGATCACCCGAGATATAATTACATCCACATGCTTCGGATAAGCGTAAATCGAGAAATATTATTTGGACTCAACCCAAAGATTGATGTCCAACTTTACACAAATATTCCTCAACAAAACATTAAGACATTGTTTAATAAATAAAATATAGAATATGGAGAGAATTAAGATGGCATCAATAGCTTTTATGCTTGTATTTGTCCTTCCGTGTGCTATGAAAGCTGAGGATGGAGTGGAATTTACTATATCAGAAGGAATTGATAATGCGCAACTGAAAACGACTATCGAGACAAATGTGACAATGATGCTTGACGAACTTAATAACAACGCTAAAACGGCAAAAAAAATCAAGCTATCACAGAATATAATAACAAAAGATGCTAAAGATCGATTGAATGAAATTTTGGAAAGTAGTCGAATAGAGTGTCGATCGAAAATTATATTAGGCCGTATAATAAAAATAGAGGGCGGAAAATATCAAATAAGGGGAATTCCTATCTCAATTGTTGCTGCAGACAATGATGAACAATCTCAAGAAATAGTAGTGGATTTGAACGCAAAGGGGTTAATAAGTTGTGTTTCAATTGCAATTGGCTTGGATCGCTACAAGACATTGATGAAAGAGTCGAAAGGCGTTACAGATATGACACGCAGACAAATAATAATAGATTTCTTAGAAAATTTCCGTACCGCCTACAATAGAAAGGACATGGAATATTTGCAAAATGTTTACAGTGATCAGGCTCTTATTATTACTGGGCGTGTGGTTAAAATTGCTGTCAATAAGGATTTTGCAATGAAATCGTTGTCATCGACAAAAATAGAATATGTGAAGCAAAAGAAACAAGAATATTTGTCTAAACTTAGTTATGTGTTTAAAAAAGCAAAATACATAAATGTGAAGTTCTCAGACATTGAGATTGTACAACATCCCAAATACCCAGACATTTATGGAGTCACTTTGCTGCAGGATTGGCATTCAAGAATAACGCGTGATTATCAAGATGAAGGCTATCTTTTCTTGATGATTGATTTTAAGGATGAAAATAATCCCCTAATACAGGTAAGAACGTGGCAACCGACTAAAGACGATGATGGCAAATCGTTGAATTTGAACCGAGATAAGGACGTTTTCTATTTGGGTAGTTTCAAGGTAGTAAGATAAATTATTAACATAAAAAATAAAAGTATGAGAAAGATTGTATTTTTGATTTTTGCTTTGATGTCGGTCGCTGCTTTTTCACAGCGCACGATGGAAGTAAAGGATGTGACACCTGATGGTGCTGTCTATTCTGGTGAAGAAAATGAAGCAGCTGTAATAGTGACATGTCCAGTACAGATGTACCCATTGACATTTGAATCATCGATGGATGCAAAAGTTGACGTTAGAAAAGTTGACAGTATAAGCGGTCGTTATCAGTTTACTATTGTTTTTCAATGTGGAAAGCGATACAGAGGTAGATCGTTAACGATTACATCGAATGGATATACCTCGCTAATAGTTGATTTGGAATTAGAGCCAAAGCAATATAAGAAGTTAGATATCAATGATCCGAATGCTACCGTAGGAGTAAGTTGCTATAGGGAAAACCGGAACAAGGGAAATGAAGCGTTTAAAAAGGGAGACTATGATGAAGCACTGGATTATTATCGTACTTCCACTCAATGTTCTGATGTGGATTCAATTGAGATAGGTAAACTGATTGCAGTATCGGACACCTTGAGGAGAATAAGAAATGAGGCTAATGCCGCTTATGAAACTCATGATTTTGTTAAGGCAATACAGTTGTATGCTAAGTGCGTAACACTTAACCCAGATGATAAATTTATCGTCGATAGGCAAAATGAATGTGAGCAATCACATAATGTAGCGTGCTATACAAATTTCAACAATGCTGAGACTTATTATAACAATAAAAATTATGACAGCGCATTGACTTTTTATAAGAAAGTGGTTTCGCAGAATTGTCTTAATTCATCGATGGCAACGGCAAGGATAGTGGAAATTGAGCAGATGAGACAAGCAAAGCATGAACATTCCCATGTGCTATCATATGAAATCTCGTCAGGCTGTCCAATAGGAATTTCATCAGGCTCTTATCACTTCAATCGGGTAGGTGGTTATTTTTCGCTTAGATTCAATACGAAAATTTTTGATGCAATGCGTAATGAGCCTAAATTTTACATACCAAGTAATATAGCCTTATTGGGTAAGTCATTAAGTGATGATGAAGATGATAAAATCAATGAAAATCCAGATTTCCTTCCAGAAATTAACCTATCTTTTGGATGGACTATTCCTATTTTCCATACAGATTTAGCAAAGCAGCCAATATCTACTCATATATTTGTTGGACCAGGCTTTACTGGGATGATGCAGTATAAATGGAGTACAGATGCCGTCAATGATTTTAACACGAATGGTTATTCTGCAACAATAGAAGAAGATGAACTTGTTGCAAAAAACGAGAAATATTATAAACCATCTAATTATGATAAAAAATTCTTGACTGCAATTTCTCCAGAAATTGGTGTTGTACTGAAATGGTCGTATGTAGCTTTTCGTTATACTTTCCAATATAGGTTTGCAACTAAAAAATCATATGAAGATGTTTTGGGCAAAACGCGCTCAGTGATAGGTATAGGTGTAGCATTTTAAAAGTGGAAAATCGAATTATTGATTTTTTATATAGTGAGGGTGTGTCAAAACGATGCATCCTCTTTTAATATATATGGCAATTTTCATTAATTAGATAATTATGGCTCAGTAGAAATTTAGTGGGGAAGGGCAAAAATGTTAGCGATGCGGAAGAGGAAGAATTTCTTGTCGGCAACGCCCCTCAAATTGGCCCTGAAGAGTTTGATCTTGGAGTTGAAGGATTCAGCCATGGCATTTGAGGCACGGTTGACGTAGAAATTAAGG
>JAKVKZ010000044.1 GCA_022484565.1 Muribaculaceae bacterium | reverse complement strand
TTTCTTCACTATTTTGCTCCCACAAAAAATGCACTTTTTTTATTCATAACCTTTGATTTGCCACAAAGGTAGCAATTATCGAACTTCCGAGAGTTTTCAGCCTACCAAATGTCCTTTACACCGTTTTTTATTTGTCTAAACTTATGTAGGGACTAATGAAGCCAAACGAGGACAAATGAAGCCACCCGTTCCCTAATCCTTAAATATACTCTATTTCATCCTTACTTTTACTTCCGAAATTTTTATTTACTCACTAAAATTCAAAAAGTTATGGATGTAAACACAGCCAACCAATCCACCACTGACGAACAGATGATGGATATTCTTCTTGTACTGGATAAGGAGAAAAAGACAATCAGTGCAGTGAAAGGCGTGGATGAAAACGGGGAACTTCAAACCGTACCACCGGAGAACAACGGCGAATTTTTGAAATTCGACCGTCACGGTGATTTCTTTTCCAACTTCTTTTCCAACATGATGAACCAGTTAAAGAACCCGACCCGCTTCAATTTCTTCAAAATCCCCAAGTTGGAACTACCCAAAATCGAACCGATAATCAGGGATAACTTCAATAACCCGACACCTGAAAATGAAGCGGGCATAGAGCGTTACCGGGTGACACCTGAAACCGTGAAGCAGGAAACCAAGAAAGAACAGCAGGAACCCCAATCCCAACAGCAGCCAGCCAAAGAAGCGGGAGCAACGGCACAAGCACCGCAGCAACCCGACAAAAGCAAGTATGTTATCGACCCTGACAAGGTGGACTGGGAAGCCCTGAAAAACTTCGGGCTTTCCAAAGAACAGCTTGAAAAGGCAAAGGCTTTAGAACCCATGTTAAGGGGTTACAAGTCACCCGGTGCGTTCACCATCGCAGGAAACTACAATTCCGCCATTATGAAACTGGACGCACGCCTGTCTTTCCGGCATGACAAGGATGGGAATGTGGTTTTGGCGATACATGGCATCCGGCAAAAGCCGGAACTTGAACGCCCGTTCTTCGGACATGAATTTTCCAAAGAGGACAAAGCCAATCTTCTTGAAACGGGAAACATGGGACGCATAGTAAACCTGAAAAACTATATCACGGGAGAAATGATACCCTCTTTTGTCAGCGTGGATAAGGTGACGAACGAACTTGTTTCCATGCGTGCAAGCAGCGTCCAAATACCCGATGAAATAAAGGGTGTCAAACTGAACAAGGAACAAAAGGAAGCCTTACGGGAGGGAAAGGGAGTATTCCTTGAAAACATGATTTCCAACCGTAAAAATCCCTTTTCCGCTACCGTTCAGGTCAATGCTGACAAGAAAAGTCTGGAATTTATCTATTCCAATGCCAAACAGTCACAGGAGCAACGGCAGAAGCAAACCGAGCCGGACACCCTTGTCACCAGTGACGGCGTGAAAATACCCAAAAGTATTTCAGGTATAGAGTTGTCACGCCAGCAACAGCAGGATTTAGTGAATGACAAAACCATCTTTGTAGCCGGGCTGAAAGATAAAAGAGGGGTCGAGTACGATGCATATATTCAGGTGAACCATGATAAGAAGAAACTGGGCTTTTATAGTGACAATCCCAGTTTTGACCGTTCCGCCGTAAAAGAAATTACTCCGGCAGAGAAGAACCGTACACAGGTCGCAGTCAATTCAGAGGGAAAGACCAACGAAGCCACCAAAAAGGTAAAAGAACCTTTGGCAAAAGGTCAGGACAAACCCACCGAGAAACAGAAGACCAAGCAGGAGAAAAAGGAGAAGCAGGAGCAACCGGATAAACCCAAGCAAAGCAGGGGACGCAAAAGATGATGGCGGTATTAATTACTATCCTGATTGTAGTTGTGGCTCTGTTCATCTTTGCCTGTTACAAAACCGACTGGAAAACCATTGATGAACAGAACCAACAATTTTATGTAGATGGTTATCACCTCTACTATGACCGCAAAATCCTAAGACAAAAAGAAGTAGAACGATTAAAACAGAAAGAATTATGATTGCAGTAATCGGAGAAAAGCCCAGCGTGGCAAGAAGTATAGCTGCCATTTTGGGAGCAAACGAAAGACACGATGGCTATCTTTCAGGTAACGGGTATCTCGTTACCTGGGCGTTCGGCCATCTTGTAGGTTTGGCAATGCCGGAAGCCTACGGAGTACAGAATTTTCGCCGGGAAAGTTTGCCTATTATCCCGGACAGTTTTCAACTGACACCCCGGCAGGTTAAAGGAGAAAAAGGGTACAAGGCAGACCCCGGCGCATTGAAACAGCTAAAGATAATAAAAGAAGTATTCAGTCAGGCGGATAAGATAATTTGCGCCACTGATGCAGGACGCGAAGGAGAACTTATATTTCGCTTTATCTACCAGTATATCGGATGCAACAAGCCATTTGTCCGCCTATGGATAAGCAGCCTTACAGACAAGGCGATCCGAGAGGGACTGCAAAACCTGAAAGCCGGTAATCTGTATGACAACCTGTTCCGTTCGGCACAGGCACGCAGCGAAGCCGACTGGATGATTGGAATAAATGCGTCACAGGCGTTAAGCGTTGCTGCCGGGCAGGGTACTTTTTCTTTGGGACGGGTACAGTCGCCCACATTGGCAATGATATGCAACCGCTTTTTAGAGAATAAGAACTTTGTGCCACAAAAGTATTGGCAACTGAAATTACAGGCAGTAAAAGACAATGTGCCTTTTACCGCTTTGTCCGTAGACAAGTACGAAGCGCAGCAGACCGCCATCGACACGCTGCAAAAGATAAAGGAAGCAGAAACGGTACTGGTAAAAACCGTAGAGCGCAAGGAAGTGAACCAAGAACCGCCCCTGCTCTATGACCTTACCACTTTACAAAAGGAAGCCAATACAAAACTGAACTTCTCCGCAGATAAAACCTTATCCATTGCACAGAAGCTATACGAGGGTAAACTTATCAGTTACCCCCGAACCGGAAGCCGTTATATCTCGCAGGACGTATTCGAGGAAATCCCCGAACGGCTCGCTAATTTGGAACAATACACCCGCTTTGCCGGATATGCAGCAGGAATGAAAGGTAAAACCTTAAATGCCCGTTCGGTGAACGATGGCAAGGTAACAGACCATCACGCCTTGATAGTAACCGAAAACTTGCCCGGCACACTGGAAGCGGACGAACAGGCAATCTATGAACTGATAGCCGGGAGAATGTTAGAAGCCTTTTCTGAAAAATGTATCAAAGATGTTACCAGCGTTGTACTGGAGTGTTCCGGTTCTCTTTTCACAGTCAAAGGTTCTATCCTGAAATCCGCCGGATGGCGTGCCGTATTCGGTGAAACGGAGGACGGAGAAGATAATGCAACGTTACCCACTATGCAGGACAATGATCGTTTACCGCTTTCAGGCATCGAGTTATTGGAGAAGCAGACCAAGCCCAAACCGTTACATACCGAGAGCAGTTTATTATCTGCAATGGAAACCGCAGGTAAGGAACTGGAAAATGCCGACCTGAAAGCCAGCATGAAAGATACGGGTATTGGTACACCTGCAACACGGGCAGCCATTATCGAAACGCTATTTACCCGGCAGTATATTATCCGGGAGAAGAAGAACCTTGTGCCAACCGAGAAAGGGCTAGCCGTTTATAACATCATTCAGAACAAGAAAATTGCTGACGTGGAAATGACGGGTATGTGGGAAAATGCACTTGCCAAGATTGAGACGGGAGAAATGAACCCTGATACGTTCCGCAAAGGAATAGTGGTTTACGCCAATCAAATAACGTCTGAACTGTTGGACGTTCAGCTTTCGTTTGTATCGCCGGGTGATTGCTCCTGCCCGAAGTGTAAGACCGGACGCATACTTTTCTATCCGAAAGTAGCCAAGTGTTCCAATGTGGATTGTTCGGTTACTATATTCAGGAACAAGAGCGAAAAACAGCTAACGGATAAGCAGATTACCGAGCTTGTAACAACCGGGAAAACCGGACTAATCAAAGGTTTTAAGAGCAAAAACGGTAAGGTCTTTGATGCTTCATTGGCATTTAACGAGCAGTTTAATGTTACTTTCGTATTCCCTGAAAAGAAAGGTAAACCCAAGAAATAGAGCGAAAATCGCTATATTTGCCACAGAAGGTTTCATTATAGATATACTTATAATTGAAATTTTTGTGGTTGAAGCACCCGGAGGGATACCGGGTGCTTTTTCAATTACTCTCCTTTATATTGGTAGGTCAGGCGAACCACCTGATTATCCAGCACCTTATTTTGAATAAGTTCCCATTCAGAGCCAAATGTTTTGCCTATGAACTTAATGCCATTTCCCAACATAACAGGAATAATATAAAGAGTTATTTCGTCCAACATGGACGCTTCAAGCAGTGAAGTAATGAACTGCCCGCCACCAAGAACCCGAATATCGGTTTCTGAGCTTGCTTTAAGCTCATTAATGGCACGTAACGGCATATCAGTGAGAAAGGTTACATCATCTTCTCTTGTAACATTGGTGTCGTAGTGGGACACAACAAAAGTCTTTTGGCTTTTGTATGGCCATCCGCCCCAACGTTCAAAAATCATATTATAGGTATTCACTCCGGCAAGAAGTACGCCGGGTAGTTCATAGGTTGCCAAAATCTCTTGTTTAACGCTTTCGGGCATCCAGTCTAAATCATTATCTTTTCGAGCAATAAAACCATCGAGAGATACAGCAATGCAAGTTTTCAAAAGTCTCATAATTGGATATTTAACAGTTTCTACTAATAAACTGTTCGTCAGTACGTCTAAAAAAAGCGTGAACTCACACTATTTCAACGTAGAGGCACTGGTATACCTAAGAGAAGAAACAGGCAAGCCCACGCTATACAGAAGTATAGCATGAACATTGCGCATATTATCTCTTCTCTTTGAAAATTACCAGTTTTCTACGTTGAGACGTTCTGCGAACGTTATGTTATATATAAAGGTAGAAGTTCTTTAACCTCTACCGTTGTTATCTAATGAAACTGTTGCAAATATACTTAAAGTCTCGGATATTCCCGAACGGATAGAAGAAAATCCTGCCTTATCTCACGACAAAACAGGACTTATGAGCCATAGAAAAGAAAAAACTAATCGGTTTTCTCACGGATTAACTTGTGTACATCCGTTGCCCGGTAATAACATCTACCGTCTAACATAAGGAAAGGGAGTATTCCCTTTTTGCGGTAACGGGTCAGTGTTCGGGGAGCTACTTTCAGGAGCAGACACAAATCCTGATTATCCAGCAGTTCTTCACCATCTAAACAGTTACGCCCTTTTATCACTTTGTCTATCTTCTTATCCTGCATATCGAACCTATCCATGATACGTTCCATCCATGCTATGAAATCTTCTCTGTCTATATACATAAGGCTACCTGATTAAATTAAACCTACGATGAAATAACTTTGGTTGGACGGGTCTTTGATGATAATATCCTTTTCCCGCATGAAACGGATATAGCTTTTTGCCGTTCGTTCCTTGACATCCAAAATTTGCTGTATCTGTTCGCAAAGGTCAATGTAGGTGATATGATCCTGCCTGTTAAATACATCACGGGCAACGCCGACCAGTTCCTTTTCTTTTCGCTTCTCCTTTTCCTCACGGGTCTTTTCACCCCGGTAAATGTGCATCCCGGTTGCTTTGTCCCACGAAAAGAGCATCAAAGGAACATCCAACGGGCTGCCATCACGAACTTTCAGGGCTTTTACCACTGACATTGCCGGGTCTTCGTCTTTCTCTATCGAGAGGATAGCAGCCGCTTTACGTTGCAGTTCCGAGCCTAAATGCCCCCGGAGCTTCAAACCGTTGGGTACAAAATGCAGTACGCAAATGATACAGGTCTTATATATTCCCGCCAGTCGGTACAGTTCATCAATGATAGCCACACTTTCCGCTTCATCATTGGCACACCGCACAAGGTCGGCAATACCATCTATTACCACCAACTGAATACCGTCATACTGGTAGTAATACCTATCCATGCTTTGAACAATGGCGTGCAGTCGCTCTTTCCGGGACATTCCTGTAAGGCAGAAAGCCTTAAATTCATCCGGTTTTACTACCTGCTTCGCTCGCTTTATCAGGTTGGTTACATTCTTGAATAGTTGTACTTCCGACTGTTCGGTATCATAAAGCAGCACAGCTTTATGTTTGGTATTCTCACTGACGTTGATACCCAGCGTATCAATCTGCACGTCTGACGGACGGATTGAACCCGCTACCAGTGCAGCTACATAATTACTTTTCCCTGTTCCCTCTCCGCCAGTAATGCAACATAAGTTCCCTTGTGTACCTAATGGAACGTCACCTGCCGAAATAATCTCTTGTGCTTTTGCCGGAGGATTATTAAAATCTATTTCGCATGATTTGAGCATAGTCATTGTTTCATTATAGAGTGTATCTAAGAAATCAATAAATAGTTTGATAAAGTTTTCCCGGCTGTTACCAGCCCGAAAGTAATCGGAAATATCCTTTTCCGTTTTAGTTCCTTGCAATGGGAGTGACAACCGTTTTACACCGTATTCACAAAGTAGCTTTTCATGTTTCTTTGCGCTTTCAATCCCGGTTTCGTCCATATCATAAAGCAGGATGATGTGTTTAAAGCGGAACGTCAGTTTATAGATGATATTCGGCGGAATGCTCACAGTTTCGCTATTAAAGCAAATTGCATGAAATCCTTTGCCAGCCAATGACATGACATCTTTTTCTCCGCCAGTGATAAACAATGTATCGCCTTTACTGGGTAATTGCTCCAGTCCGAAACAGTAATTTTCGCCAATGTTGCCTCCGTACAGAAAACGGGTCTTAGAAAACGGTCTGTATAGTTTGATGAAACGTTTGTTCTTATATCCGTAAATAGGTTCTTGCTTAGAGGAAGAATAAGAAAACGGATTGCCCTCTGCATTTTCACTTTGGAACTGAACCACTGAACAGACCTTATACTGTTCCAGTATTTCAGGGGTAATGCCGTATGGTTGCCAGTATTCCAGTTCGGAAGCGGTAAGTTTCCTCTCCTTAAATGTGTATGGTCTGCCAGTGCGTTCTACCGGAACAGGCACAGGCTTTTCCAGTTCCTTAAACGGTTGGGGTACAGGCATCGGATTACCCTCTGAAATCCCCAATGACAAATCCCGGTCAATAATCTGCAAAATCTCGATGAAGTCCCCTGAATTGTTACAATCCAGCCCTTTGAGCCTGCCTACGAAAAAGAAACAGTCGCCGGAATAGCTGTCATTCCCGAAATCTTTCAGCTTATAACTATTGCTACGGCGGTCAAAATAGATGTTACAGGACGCTTTGCTGTCCTCATACAACGGATTGAGAAAATTACGCCCCACACGCCATGTACCGGAAATGTAGTGCTTGAATACGTTCAAACCGTTATTTGTCCTCTCTAATATTTCGTCTTTCCTTAACATATAGCTTGTGGTTGGTTATCAGGTTACGCATACATTCGTCATTGCTTTTGATTAAACGGCTTTCAAGCAAGCGTTTAATCTCTCCGATTTTATAGAAATTACGCCCCCTGATGGTGGAGTAAGTAATTTCTCCTTTGGAGCGAAGCCGTTGCAATGTGCGGTCACTTATTTTCAGGAAAGTACATACCTCGTAACTGTCTACCCAAATATCGTCTTCATCTTCTTTGTAGTCGTCCTGCCGGGAGAAAACGTAATTGGCAATCACGTTGATTTTTGCCATAAGTTCTTTGAAGGCTTTTGTTTCTACTGTTATTACATCCATAATGCTACTATAATTGTTTGGATGCAAAGGTGCGGGCTTTCAAAAATCTAACTTGCCAAGTTCAAACCAAGTTGGTTGATTTATTTTTTAGGGGGAAATATGGAAAAATAGGGGTAGAAAGGGGCTTTTGAGTAGGAAATCAGCCTTAAATGGGAGGAAATAAAAAACAACCAAGTTGGTAGTAACTTGGTTGTTTTTAGAAGTCGTTTATTATAGTTTATCGTCTTCATCCATTTTTCGCAGTAGTTTGTTTATGAGACTGGTAAGAAATGAAGTCCTATCTCTCTTCTTTTCTCTCATTGAAATATAAGCTCGATAATAATCTCCTAAATCTACCTTGAACGATGCTTCTATATATGTCATTATCTCTTTTATATCAGCATTTCCATTATTTAAAACTCCGGCAGCATAGATAGCATAGCCCAATTCAATAGCAGCAATTTTAGTTCCTGTCCACTGAAAAGGATTGTCCGGTAATGAAGTTCGGCTATTGTGTATAACTTCTTTCCTTTCGAGTTCCTGTAACCGTTGTTGTAGGTAAATTTCCAGCATATCATAAGCCAGCATCTTTGCTACCTTATGATCGCAGCAGGTTGAAAATAGTGGGTCTTTATCAAACATACCACAATTATCGCATAGTTGATAATTCTCATGTCCTCTAAGAAAATAGTATCTATCTAAATGAGTAGCTTTAGAACGATAATATTGGTAGAAATCAAGATTTGCATTACAAAAATCTGTTATTGCCGTTTGTTTCTTCTTGTAATACTCTTTGAGAACCTCTTTACTACCATTTGGCTTTCTTAAATCAAGAGTGTATATGTCATTAAAGTATATCAATTTGCTTAAAATAAACGGCTTAACATCTTTGAAAAATGATATTTCTTCACTAGCATCCTGAAACGTATATTGATGGGTAAATTCCCTTAACTCTTCAAACAAAGGTCTGATGAAGTTAATCATGTGCAAAGCTTTGTCGGAAGATATATCGCTATCAATGCAGGACGTTTCTATCTCCGTATTGATTTTAGATATTATTGTATCAGAAAATTGTTTCATTGTTATATCTTAATATTGAATTGTATCATATAAATCAGTTCACTGTTTGTAACGCACTTAGAAAGTAAAAGTAATCCCAGCTCCAAAGAACCATTCCCATTTTCTCTGTATTAAGTTATATTGGTAGTTGGTTTGAGATTTGATAGTGAGATGCTTGCTTATATTGTATGAAAATCCTACACCTACCTCATAAGGAATAGAGGTTACAGGAAGTACTACACTACGCTTTTTGTCTAAAGTATAATTCCCATGGATATTAAAATATAGCTTTTTGCCTACGGGAATTGATATGTTTGTATTTCTTTCTATACTAATATAAGGGTTTTTCAGATCTGTGTTACTGCGTATTAGAAACTCCCTAACCTTAATATATTCATATTTAGGGATAAATAGACTTTCTTTCAATGTATTATACTGAATGCGTAGATTCACTTTATTCATTTTAGGATATTCCATTAAATCACTTTTAGGTTTTACACCTAATATGAAGTCATTTAGTTTACTACTGCTTCTTTTTATAGGATAGCTAGTCAAGGATTGCTCTAATTCATTTCTAAAATCATCGTTTATGTGAATTGGATTTTCACCATCTAACATTTTAGATAATTTTATCGAATCTTTCGCAGTCCATCCCTCTTGTGCAAAGACAAGACAGGAAATAAAATTTAGTATGAAAGCTATCAAAAGTTTCACTTTTTCTACTATTAAATTGTTGAAAAATCTTATCTTTTTCCTGATGAATGTCTATATCATTTAGAGTTTCTTTTGAAAAACTAAAAGTAAATTTTCCAACTTATACTTGGTACAATAGGGGCATAGCGTTTCCTCTCTATAGAGTTTGTTACTATATTATAAGCATAACCTGTCTGTCTGAATCCATTAGCATTTAGTATCATAAATGAAAATTCATGGGCATATTTTTTCTTGTTCACTCGAAGGCGAAGAGTTAAGTCTGTAGTAAATGAATTGGGTAACTTTAAACTATACGCACGTGTTTCATCTTCTTTTATGCCATGTTCCATCTGTGATTCTTCATCGTTAATCGGAGTATAGCGATTGCCTCCTTGATAGGTCAAACGAACATTGGCACTGAATACTTTATTTTTATTCTTACCAAACACCCATTCTTTTCCAACAAGCCCATTGATGATAAAACGTTGATCCATTCTTGTATTTCTCCAAATGTTGTCACCTCCCATATATTCAGATTTGAATAATGACCCAGTTAATAAGCCATACCAACCATCTGCAAGATAACGTTCCAACGTAACATCAATACCGTAATTACGTCCTTTTCCTTTATTTACCAATGCTTTGTCTAACCCATATCCATTGTAATTTAGGATAGAAAATGAAGTGCCCGGCTCTACAGGTATGTCATACAAATACTGGAAATAAGGTTCAACTTTCAAATAGAGATTGTCACTAATTCTTTTACCATAGGAAAGCGAGAAATGATGTGCTTTACTAAAATCGAGATCTTTATTAACTAATGCGTTACCCGTTTTAGCAGTCTTTACATAGTAATAATCCAATCTGCTGCGCATACTATTGAGCCCGTATGCAAAAGATAAGGTCTGTTTTTTAGCCAGTTTCCACCTTACGCTAAAACGTGGTTCTAAAGTCCAGTGGCTATTTAAACCAAAGTATTGTCCCGTCAGACCGATACTGGCATCCACATTCTTATGAAGATTAAAGACTGAACTCGTAAATGCTGAAAGTGCAAAATCAGAATGGTTTCCCTTTGCAATCTGCTGCATGGGTTCATACTGTGACATCTTTTCGCTAAGATTAAAGTCAAGATCATATCCCATTCTATTGATTGTAAACCCTGTCCGGTTAAAATGTCTTTTGCTTATTTTACTATGCAAGTAGGTGTTTAAGATTATATCTGTATTGCTATTCTGCATATCAGCCATCCGATGAAAAATCATCTTTTCATCTGTTTGGTCAATTATAGCATGAACTTTTGTATAAGTTGTAGCCAAAGATGTTTTAATGTAAGAATTTGGTCTGTAATATATTTTATGCCCAATGCCAAACATGCCTTTGGTGAATCTATTATCTGATTTTTGTTTATCTGATGTGTATTCCCAATCTTGGGGATTTTCCTCGTTTTTCTGCAAAACTTTATCCATTAATTTCAACCCCCATACTGTAAACTCCCCAGCATTTTTGGTAGGGAAGCTAAATTTAAAAGCCAAATCTTGATAATCAAGCCCTTCTTTTGTTCCGCTAATGGCATCAGATAATCCTGAAAAAGAGTATCTGTAATTAATTAAATAGGAACTATTATTCTTTTTACTAATTGGTCCTTCTGATGCTAAATCAAGACCCCAAAGTCCAATTTGAAAAGCATGTTCGTAATTCTCGCTATTCCCTATCCGCATAGACATATCAAATACCCCTGCAAGCGCATTATTATATTCTGCAGGGAAAGCACTGTTGAAGAAATCTGAATTGCCTAATACATTAGAACTTAATCCAGTTAATAAACCTCCCCCTAATCCTGTCATATCTGCATAATGAGTTGGATTAGATATTTCCACACCTTCCATACGCCATTGAGTATATTGCGGAGAGTTCCCTCGTACTATAAGAGCATTGGTATTTATTCCTCCTGCTACTCCTGCAAAGGAAGATACTAAACGGGCAGGATCATCAAAACCACCCGCAAAGCGACTTGATTCTTCAACTGTTAAAACTCGCCCGCCAGTCAATGCCATTGGGTTCAAAGGACGTTCTTTATTAATTTCGGCGCGTACTATAACTTCTTCTAATTTTTGGGTATTTTCTACCAAGGCTATAGTACAATCCATTTCTTTGGCAGAGGTCAGTAGTATTTCTTTTATTACAGCAGGTTCATACCCCAAATATGAAACTTGAATATCATATCTGCCAATAGGGATATTATTAAATCTAAAACACCCCAAACTGTCACTTGTCATTCCAATTTGTGGATTAGTATTTGAAAGAACAATAGTTGCGTATGGAAGAGCAACTCCTGATGCTGCGTCTTTGACAATTCCTTTGATCGTTTGTCGGGGAGTAGAATTTTCTGAAGTCTTGACTGGTATCGGAACAATGATTATATGCGCTCCATTGATTTTGTAGGTAAATCCAGTATTTTTCAATGTTCGTTCGAGAACTTCTTTGAGATTAACCTTTTGAACTTTTATTGTTATTTTCCTGCTGACATCTTTTTGAGCTTTGCTATAGGCTACTGTGTATTTACTTTGTGCCTCAATTTGTTCAAAGACCTGCTTTATAGCAATGTCACGACCTGAAATTGTAAATTTCTCATTTTGTGCATTTGAATAAATAGAGATAAAAAGAAAAATAATCAGGCTGATTATTTTATAGCTTGAGTCATTTTGCCTAATTTTGAATTTCGATTTCGATAAAAACATATTTTTATATCATTAAAAAGTTAAATACTATTTCTCTAAATGGAACAAGTTTGACTTTTATGAACCGGGAAGTGGCTTCGAAACAATTTCCGGTTCTTTTTTTATTTACTACCCCCTTTCTTTATAATGGTTACTTTACTATTTTCTTGCTTATATTCAAAATCGCCTACAACATCCTGCAATATATTGAGGACATCTTCAAGGCTTTCGTTATGAATGAACTTAATGGTATATGGAGTGTTCAGGAACTCTTGCTTATTGTAATCAACAGTAATACCATATCGGCGTTCAATCGTATTAACAATATCATTGAAAGTGGCATCCTGAAATACAAGTGAACCGTCTTTCCAACTACTATTTTCACCTGTAACGGCATTTATTAATACTGAATTATCTATTTTGTTAAACACGATCTCCTGATTAGGTTTAAGAATATACTTGCTATCCGTCTTTCCTGATTGAACATTCACCTGTATTTTTCCACTATTAAGGGTGGCAATAGTTCGGTCATTCGTTGGGTAAGCCGATATATTAAATTTAGTACCAAGAACCCTTACAGACAAATTACTTGTTTTCACAATAAATGGCTTTGCGGCATCACTAGCTACCGAAAAATAGGCTTCACCTTCTAAAGTTACTATACGTGTAGAATCTTTGAATTTAGAGGGATAAGTTATTTTAGTACAAGAGTTTAATAGAATGGTTGTTCCGTCAGCCAATGTACATTGCTTCTGTTGGTTGCTGGCGGTTACCACCTCTATCATTTTTACATCTTGATTTAGATAGAGGTAGCTACCCAATATCAAGAGTATAGGTATAATAACAGCAGCACTTCCCAGCAGAACACGGCGTATTCTAAAGTGTTTCTTTGGGTGTTCTATTTGTTTAATCCTATTCTTTACTCTATCCAACGCCTTGTACGTATCATCATTTGGGGCGATTTTCATTTCATCCCAAATGACAGACATAGCATTATTTTTTTCTGTAGTCCATTTGTCATCGATAATCCATTTTTGCACCTTTTCCTCTATTTCAGATGGATATGAATTTACAAAGAACTGTTTGAGTATTTGATAAATATAATTTTCTTTCATGATCGTTCTTTTTTCTTTTATAGTGCCTATACTATATATACAATCATGTAGCTTGTTACTCCCGACCTAAAACTAATATTTTTTTGTTAGAAGAAGAATATTAAGAAAGCCGAAATAACACGTTTGATTTCTTGTAAAGCCAAACTAAGCTGATTTTCAACGGTTTTCTTTGATATTCCCAGCTCTTCGGCTATCTCATTATTGGAAATACCTTTTTCCCGGCTCATTTGATAGATTTTTCTACGTTGAACAGGCATCTTACATACTGCCATTTCTACCAAAAGACTAATTTCTTTTGCAAATAATATTTCGTCTGAACTATCAGCTTCCTCTTCGCCCAAGCTATTGAAACTATTCTTATAGTTTTCTTCGACCAGTTTATGCTTTAAATAATTTAAAGCAGTATTCCTTGTAGTAGTATATAGATAGGTACTAAATGCCTTGTTTGGGTCTATAGATGTATGGTTCATCCACAGTCTTACGAAAATATCTTGTGCCAGTTCTTCGGCATCACTTTCTGACCTCAAAAGCCCAGTCAAGAGATATTTTACCTTATCGAAATAAGCTAAAAACACTTCCTCAAAAGCCTTATGATTGCCGTTCTGCAATGCTTCAATGGTTGATACTTCCATAAATATTGTGAATTAGTAATTATATCGCTGTACAAAAGTATAAAAGACAATGGGTAAAAAGGAACGATTAGAGAAATAAAATGCTGCAACCGCATATACTTTAAGTAATATTCGGTTTAGAATATATTTATTAGTTCAAATTTTTAGGTGTAAGGTGCAAGCATATATTTATATATATAGCTTGCACCTTACACCTAAGTTTAAAGATTAATAATCAAAGACTTGCAAATTTGAAAAATAACCTGTACTTTTGAACCCAAGATTAATGCAGACAAGGAGCAGACAGATAAGGACAAATCAAAGTCTTTTGAAATCGTAACCAAGTCGTAACCTAAGATTGTTCATTGAAAATATAACGCTGATATTGAGTGGATTGTGTGGTAAGGTTCATAATCCTGTCTCTCCGCAAAGAATTTCAAGAAGCCCCTTGTAAATCGAAAAATTTGCAAGGGGCTTCTTTTTATGTTTTCTCTCTATCTCTTTCGCCGTGCCTTACCTTTTGTGTAGGTCGTAGCTGCCTGACGCATTGAGGATGAAAGCGGAATGGCAGGGGCTGGCGGCGGGTCGATGTAGCCACCGGCTATCATGTGAAGACTGTCGATAGGCGACACATCATCATCAAGGTCCATATTCTTATTGTACTCTGGACGAGAGTTGACGCGCAGATTTGAGTTCAACGCCACCTTGCGACCGCGGCGGAAAGCTATGCGCATCTGTTGGCGCAGGTTGATGCGGGTGGTGTCAACAATCATTGTGCGCTCGTACTGCATATTATTCTTGAACTTAGCCCCTCCGAAACGGAAATGCATCTTTGCCGGAGTTCCGAAGATGTTGATGCCGAACTTGAACGGAATAGGCGATTTAAGCACCGACACATGATAGCGATAGTTCAAATTGAAGTCATTGTGCCCAAGCACTCCGAGTTTATAGCGGTCAACATCGAACATGAATGGATAGAGCTGAAGTTCGGAGTTATCGATAAGCAGCTGCACAGTCATGTTATCAATCATGTTGCGGTCCTTATGCTTGAAAAGCAGCATCTTCGCTATTTTGTGGAAAGTCTGTGCATCCATGAATACAAGACTGTCGCCGCTCAATTTCACGGCAGCCTTCAAAGTGGGAATCATCACATTCATCTCACTGTCGAGGTTGGAAGTAGCGGCCATGTCGGCATTTATCACACCATCAACTGAATTGAGTAGCGGCATTATTGAATCCACCGCCGGCATAAGATGCAGGAACTTGGCCACCTGAATGTTGCGCATGCCCATATCGAATGCCACCTTGATATTCTTGCTGTCGGGCGCAGCATACATGGCATTGAAATTCGCCGACCCGATGTCGGTCACAGCATGCAGATTGCGCAGATTTGCAACGCCATCATGCATTAGCAAATCGCCATTGAAATCCTGCATAAGCACATCGGCATAAATCACATTGTGACTTCGGAGCAGCACTGTGGCATCAATGTTGCCAGGAATGATAAACGCAGCGAAAACGGTGTCGGTGGTTGACTTTGTGGTTGGTGCCAATCCGCTAGCTTTTGCAGAATAAGCCATTCCGTCGTAGCCGGCCTTTATCAGTTGGTTCACATTGATTGTGTCGGCGACAACCACAAACCGCAAGTCAAGCGGACGACGATTGCCTCCGAGCAATGTGGTGCGCAGATTATGTACCCCGCCTTTCACGTTCAGTTTTGTGTGCCCCACCCTATAGTCAACATTGTGGAAAATCAGGCTGTCGGTGCTGAACGCAAGATTTATGTTCGTAAGCCTGTTTTTCAGCGGAAAATATGGAGTGTAGATTTTGCCTTTTGTCGAAGTCAATGTGCCATGCAGACGCCAGCGCAGAAGCATATTCTTCACATCGTCGCCGACGCTCATGTCGAGCACGCGGCGGTCATCGCCCATTCCATTCATTCCGTTCATATTTGCCAAAAGCACATCGTTGCTCATTCGCGGATGCTCCCGGCGGAATGCGTCAATTCGGTCGTCGAGCCTGCTGTGAGCGGGCTTTGGAGTTATATGGGCGAAAATGTTGAGATGCCCGTCGTGCAGATTTGCCGCCATCGTCGGAGCATGATAGCTGATTTTCCCGACTTTCGCGTCGAAATGCATCATCGGCACTGACGCATAGCCTTTGAACCGATTCAAATCGGCATTACAATTAATGTCGCTGACTTTTATGCGGGTGTTACCTGGCTGGTCAATCTGAATGCGTGTCGCAGTCAATTTTCCGCCGAACGGAGTTATGCGTGTGGTATCCATCAACTGTGCAGGCGAACCTGAGCAGCCAGCGCCGATGTTGCTGCCGACAGCAGTGAACAGCATACCCGGAATTATCGCCGACATAGTGTCGATAGCGGCTGAAAAGCGCAACATGCCCGAATAGGCCGAAGCCCCGAGCAAATGCTCATTATCACCAAATGCTATCCGAGCGTTGCGCACATAGAAGCGCATCGTGTCGGTCGGTGAGCTGAAGCAGAAGTCATTCAGATTCATTGTTCCTCCGAGTTTCATCCGCTGGAACGTATTGGCTGTGAAATCACTGGCATGCACATCAAATGTGGTGTTGGCCGTCATGTCGCCCTTAACGGCAAAATTCACAGGAAGGTCAAACACCTGAATCAACCGCCCAAGATTTGCCTTGCCCACAAGCGAGCCTTTCAGATGCGCGTCGGAGAAGAAATTTTCAATCACCCCCTTCACCGTCAGGTTCACCGATGCGCCCGACAATATCAGGCTGTTTAAAGTTATTCGGCTTTGGTCGGGCTTTTTCCCGTCGAGTGCCACATCAGCGTTCATGGCAAGATGATTCAGACGGTTCTTCCCGTTTAGAGTCTGCAAATATGAATCAGGGATAACGAGCGTGGCATCCACAGTTGGCATGTAGTCCTTGTCGATGTCGTAAGGCTTTGTGAGGTGCAGTTTCAGATTTGCCCTCACATTGGTGGAAATATTGGCGAACAAATCCTGATATTCCTGCGGCAATTGCGGCACTACCGAAGCAAGCCTTACTGGACCGAGATTCACGTCAATCTTGTCAATCACAGGCACATCGTCCATGGCAAGATGCGCATTAATGGTGGCAGGCATATCGAGAATCTTCACTTTAAGATTTTCGATGCCGAATGTGAGGAATTTCTTCGATTTCCAATCGATGTTGCCGTCGAATGAATATGGAGCCTGATGGGCAAATTGCATTCCGTACATGCTGTAGTCAATCTTGCCTTTCAGCACAAGGTGATAAGCGTCACCATCCACATTGTCGAGCGAAGCCTCTACCGGTGCAAGGTGTATGTCGAGCGAATCGGAAGCGCTGTAATAGGTTATGCTGCGGCAATTGGTTATGCTTAGCCTGTTCCAATAGATATTAGGCAATTTGGTCGGCGTGGTGTCGGCTGGTTCCTTGCTTGGCGGGAAAATATCATAGTTGCCCACAGTGCGGCTGGCCACAAGATTGAGTTTCAATCCATCGAGCGACAAATCCTTCAGCGAAAACGAGCCGATAAGCAGCTTGAAAACGTTCACTCCGGCATGGAGCGACTTAAATTCAATTAGCGAATCGGCATTGGCAGGCAATTGCGCACGTTCGCCGGCGGAAAGTTTGCCCAGACTTTTAGAGACAATCGACAAATCCTTTACATCAAGCGTGATATCCGGAAAAGTGCTCCACGCGGTCAGTTCCATGCGGCCAATCCTGACTTTGGCGTTCAGGTAGCTGTTGGCCTCCTTCTGCGCAAGCGGAGTGAGCCTCGAAGGTGTCATAATCCATACCAGTGCACAAAGGGCCACTGCAAGCAGCGCGAAGAATCCACCGACAATCCACGCTGTAATCTTTATTATTTTTTTTGCTGCCAACTTATGCTTTCCGTCCATATACAAATCCTTTTTACCTCTACAAAATAACGGAATAAAATCCACATTTCATATTGCAAATTTTCCGGACAATTTCGCATGTCCCCTTTTAAATGACAGAAAGGCAAATCTACCTTGCGGTTATGTGAAAGCAGGCTTGCTTTTCTTCATATTTAACAAAGCACCGTCCATCCTCGCGGAACTTTTTCAGAATTTCCACCAAAATGCATTTCATTTCCCAGCAATCAAGAATCACAGATTTATCGTAGCAGACAAATTTATAGTAACTGATGTCGAATGTAGTGCCGAAACGGTGGCACGACTGGCTGGATGCGTTGCGGTTATGCTTGCGAAGCTGGGTCACTGACTGCTCTGTACGCATTATGCTTGTCACTTTCAGCCGATAGTGCCCGCCGCTGCGTGCAAGCAGACTGTCGTTGAAAGCCTTGCCAATATCGTAGAGCAGCCGCGCGGCACGTGGCACAAGATAAGGCATGGAATGGTCAAGTGAATCTATGTAATAGGCATCGCAGGAATATACCCGCTGAATGGGGGCACACAGATTGTATGCCGACTTCAAATCGGTGATTGGCTGCACGCCAATTTTTGTGGCCGAGGTCAGTTGCACAGCATTGCTGTCGCAAAAGAAGGTTCTCAAACTGCGGTCGAGCGTGTTCACTTTCATGTGGCGCACTTTACCGGTTGGATTTATCTCAATGGTGAGTGTATCAGGAGTGGCCTGGGGATGAAACAGGACACCCGCAACGGGCTTTTGCTTCTTGGCGCATCCCGAAAGCAAAAGCGTGATTAATGCTATGGTGATTAATGCGTAATGCCGCATAATTGAATACTTAATGAAAAATTATCGGTTACTGATTATTGATATTCTTTTGCCATCACACTATCCGCGAGGCATTTGAAATAAACGATATTCCCGAATCTGTAAATCTTTCTTTGCTCATAATTATCAGCAATGTTTCTGCTGGCAAAAGTAATGAAAAAAAACAACTTTCTGCTGCTATTTTTTTGTCTTTGTCCTTAATAATTTCTCTTTTCACCTTATTTGTTTGCTTATCGGAAATAATAAGAAAATTTAAGAATTTGTCATCGGGCTTTTTTCAGCTTTTCATTCTTTCAAAACATTATTTCCATTTATCGTAATATTTTTTGCTTTTGAATGAATTTGCTTTCAGATTGAAAAGCACAACAAACATTAACTTTCAGATTGTCAATTTCCGATTGCTCGATATTTGGAGTGCATGCATAATTTCAGCATACATAACAGCAGAAAATAATTTGCCAATTGAAAACGAATGAGTAAATTTGAACGCCGAAAGTGCATAATCAAGACACTTTTCGGCTTAATTATATGATTTATTTTTCATTGCCGTCGGAGCAGACGCACCGTTTGTCATTTTATCTTGCCGAAGAAGAATACATAGCAAGATACAGAAAAGAGGACGAGTGCTTCTTCATGTGGCAAGTAGAACCGAGCGTGATTTTTGGCAGAAATCAGCTGATTGAGAATGAAGTCAACCTTGACTTCTGCAAAACTCACAACATCAGCACTTACCGCCGGAAAAGCGGTGGCGGATGCGTGTATGCCGACATGAGCAACATCATGTTCAGCTACATCGGCAACGGCTTCAACGTCTCGGAGGGCTTTGAAAAATATTTGCAGATGGTGGTGAATGTGCTTCGCGAACTTGGCGTCGATGCAAAGGCATCGGGGCGCAACGACATTCTCATCGAAGGCAAAAAGGTCAGCGGAAACGCCTTCTATCATGTGCCCGGGCGAAATATCCTGCATGGCACGATGATTTACGACACCAACATGGAGAACATGGTGGGAAGCATCACGCCAAGCGACGCCAAGCTGGTTTCCAAGGGAGTGAAGAGCGTGCGCCAGCGCATTGCCCTGCTGAAGAACTATATTGACCTCGACATCGACCAATTCAAGCAATTTGTCCGCTCACACCTTTGCGACAGCGAAATAAAGCTTACAGAGGACGACGTGACGAAAATAAAATTGATTGAGCGTGAATACCTCAGCCCCGAGTTCATCTACGGAAACAATCCGCGCTACACTCTCATCAAAAAGATGCACATCGACGACTGCGGCGACTTCGAGGTGAGAATAGAGCTTAAAAGGCAAGCTATCAAATCAATTGACATCATGGGCGATTTCTTCCTCTTGGGTGATATCGACATGGAGATACTGAGCCGCCTGAAAGGGCTGCCTTATTCGCGAAACATTGTTGAGGCCGCGCTTCGGTCGGTAGCTGTCAAGGATTGCATAATGAATATGACAAACGAGAAATTTCTAACTTTACTATTTTAATACGATGGACCAGATAAAGCAAACTTGTCTTCACGACAAACATATCGCACTGGGAGCATTGATGAGTCCCTTCGGCGGATTCGACATGCCGATTCAGTACACAAACATAATTGACGAGCACAATGCAGTCCGCCACGACTGCGGAATCTTCGACGTTTCGCACATGGGCGAAGTGCTGATTTCAGGCAACGACGCTGAAAAATATGTGCAGCACATTTTCACTAACGACATTGCCGGAGCACCTGCAGGAAAGATTTTCTACGGAATGATGCTTTATCCCACAGGAGGCACCGTTGACGATTTATTGGTTTACAAAAAAGGCGAAAACTTGTTTTTCCTTGTAATCAATGCCGCCAACATTGATAAGGACTTCGACTGGATGAAGGAAAACTCCAAAGGCTTCGACGTGACCATCGACAACCAGAGCGAATCGTTCGGTGAAGTTGCCGTGCAAGGCCCTAATGCTGAGCATTACATTGAATCCATTCTCGGAATTGAATGTCACGAACTTGAATTCTACACTTTCAAGGAGATGCAGGTCGGCGACGAAAAAATATTGATTAGCCGCACAGGCTACACCGGCGAGGACGGTTTTGAACTCTACGGAAGCCACGACTTCACCCGCAGCACATGGGACAAACTGGTGGGCAGCGGCAAAGTTAAGCCTTGCGGACTTGGATGCCGAGACACCCTCCGCTTCGAGGTGGGCCTGCCGCTCTACGGCGACGAACTTAGCGCCGACATCACTCCCATCGAGGCTGGCCTTGGAATTTTCGTTAAGGTTGACAAGCCTGAATTTATCGGTAAGGACGCTATTGTAAAGCAGAAGACGGACGGCATCACCCGCAAGATTGTGGGAATAATCCTCGACGACAAGGCAATTCCGCGCCACGGCTACGATGTGGAAGTTGACGGCAAAGTCATTGGTCAGGTCACCACAGGCTACAACTCCATTTCCACAGGCAAGAGCGTGTGCATGGCTCTGATTGATGCCAATTTCAAGAAATTGGGCACAGCGGTGCAGGTGCGCATCCACAAGAAGTTGCATAGTGGTGTGGTTACCAAAAAGCGTTTTTACGAGAAGAACTACAAGAAATAATTTAATTAAAAACATATATTTTTATGGCAAAAGTTATTGAAGGACTTTATTACACTGAATCACATGAATTTGTGAAAGTTGAAGGAGAATTTGGCTACGTTGGCATCACCGATTACGCACAAAGCCAGCTCGGCAATGTGGTTTACGTAGATATGCCCGAAGTTGACGATGAAGTTACCGCAGGCGAGGAATTCGGCGCAGTTGAGAGCGTTAAGGCTGCCAGCGACCTGATTTCGCCAGTCAGCGGAACTGTAGTTGAGGTCAATGAGGCTCTTGAGGACGCTCCTGAGAAAATCAACGAGGACGCATTCGCCAACTGGATTATGAAGGTGAAGTTATCGGACAAATCCGAACTCTCCAAGCTCATGGATGCCAAGGCTTACGAAGAAATTTGCAAATAACGCTACCTTCACACATAGTCATGGCTTACAAGTACTTTCCGCACACTGAGGCGGACTTGAAAGATATGCTTAGGGCCGCAGGTGTCGATTCACTTGAGGCTCTTTACGATGATGTGCCCGACCAACTGAAAATGCACCGCGACTACAATCTGCCATCGGCGATGAGCGAGATTGAGGTGCGCCGCTTCTTCGAGGAACTGGGCAAGAGAAATCAGCCTCTCACCTGCTTTGCAGGCGCAGGGGCTTACGACCATTACACTCCGGCGGTGATCAGCTGCATCACCAGCCGCTCTGAATTCCTTACTTCCTACACTCCCTATCAGGCAGAAATATCACAAGGCACGCTGCAATACATCTTTGAATATCAAACGATGATGGCCGACATGACAGGCATGGAAATTTCCAACGCCAGCATGTACGACAGCGCAACGGCCACAGCTGAGGCAATTATGATGGCTGTCGCAGCCGCCAAGAAGCGCCGCAAGGTGCTGGTATCTGCCACTGTCAATCCTGCCGTGCTGCGTGTGGTTCGCACTTATGCGCACTTCCACAAGATTGAACTCGTGATGATTGCCGAAAAGGACGGAATTACCGACCTTGATGAACTCCGCACTCTGCTCGGTGCAGGCGATGTGGCTGGCGTTGTGCTGCCACAACCTAACTACTACGGCATTGTGGAAGATTTCACCGGCGTTGCCGATGCATGCCATGCAGCGAAAGCGCTCATGATAATGAATTGTCCGGCAAGCACTCTCGCGGTGCTCCGCACTCCTGGCGAATGGGGTGCCGACATTGCCGTGGGCGATGGCCAGTCGCTCGGCATTCCATTGAGCTTTGGTGGACCTTATATTGGCTATATGTGCACATCCAAGGCTCTTATCCGCAAAATGCCGGGTAGAATCGTAGGCGGCACCACCGATGCCGATGGCCGCCGTGCCTTCGTGCTTACCATGCAGGCCCGCGAGCAGCATATCCGCCGCGAAAAAGCCACTTCCAACATCTGCTCCAACCAGAGCCTGATGTGCCTGTTTGTCACCATCTACATGGCACTGATGGGCGAGAAGGGACTTCGCGAAGTGAATGAACTTTCAAGCGATGGAGCGCATTATCTGCACGATGAGCTGCTCAAGACAGGTAAATTCACCGAGTTCAGCTCCAAGCCTTTCCTCAACGAATTCACATTGAGGACATCGCTCAATATTGATGCGCTTGAAAAGCATCTTGCCCAGAACGATATTCTTGGCGGTGTTAAGGCTGAAAGCCACGACGACTGCATCATTTTCGCCGTAACCGAAAAGCGCAGCAAGGCTGAAATTGACAAATTGGTTTCATTAATAAAGGAGGGTTAAGCTATGAACAACAGATATTACGGACGTCTCATTTTTGAGCTTTCAAAATCAGGCAGAACTAGCTATTCCCTTCCTGCCAATGAGTTCAAGAGCAACAGCCTCGACAAGTTGCCTTCAGCACTTGTTCGCAAGAGCAAAACGATATTGCCCGAAGTTGACGAACTCACAGTGGTGCGTCACTACACCAACATGAGCAATAACAATTTCGGCGTTGACACGGGATTTTATCCTCTGGGCAGCTGCACGATGAAATACAATCCCAAAATCAACGATGAAATCAGTGCTTTGCCGCAATTCACCGCATTGCATCCGCTTCAGCCTGCCTACACAGTGCAGGGTGCGCTCGAAGTATATTACAATGTTCAGCAGTCGCTTGCCGAAATAGCTGGAATGAGCGAGTTCACGCTCAATCCTTATGCCGGAGCGCATGGCGAACTGACTGGCTTGATGACCATCAAGACCTATCACGAACGCCGTGGTGACACAAAACGCACAAAAATCATCGTTCCAAATTCGGCTCACGGCACAAATCCTGCCTCGGCTGCAGTGTGCGGATTCGAGATTGTGGAAGTGAAAAGCACTGCCGACGGCACTGTTGACGTTGCCGACCTCAAGCCGCTTCTCAACGATGAAATTGCCGGCATGATGATGACTAATCCCAACACTCTCGGCATATTTGAAAAGGAAATTCCTGAAATTGCCGCTCTCGTCCATGCCTGCGGTGGACTGATGTATTACGACGGAGCCAACCTCAACCCGATGCTCGGCGTTTGCCGTCCGGGCGACATGGGCTTCGACGTTATGCACATCAATCTGCACAAAACTTTCTCCACGCCTCACGGCGGTGGCGGTCCTGGTTCAGGTCCTGTGGGTGTGCGCAAGGGATTGGAGCAATATCTGCCCGTGCCGCACGTCAAAAAGGATGCTGACGGTCATTTCTTTGTCGATTTCGGCAACAACGCGCTTGGCAGCATATCTCAGTTCTTCGGCAATTTTGCCGTTGTGCTTCGTGCCTATGCTTATCTGCTCACTCTCGGCAAGGAAAACATCAAGATGGTCGGTCCATTGTCTGTGCTCAATGCCAACTATGTGAAGGAGCAGCTCAAATCGCATTATCTGCTGCCGATTCAGGGACTTTGCAAACATGAATTTGTGTTCGACGGACTTCTCGATAAGTCAACCGGCGTAACCACGCTCGATGTTGCAAAACGCCTGCTCGACTATGGTTTCCACGCTCCTACCATCTATTTCCCGCTGCTTTTCCACGAGGCGATGATGATTGAGCCTACCGAGAACGAGAGCAAGGACACTCTCGACGAATTCATCGCTACGCTGAAGACCGTAGCCGAAGAAGCTATTTCTGACCCCGACATGGTGAAATCCGCGCCACACTCCACTCCTGTACGCCGTCTCGACGACGTGAAGGCTGTGAAAGAGCCGCATTTCACTTTTAAGGATTATCTGCAATGAAATCAGTTGACCTAATAATAATCGGTGCTGGCCCGGGCGGCTACGACACTGCTGTCGCTGCCGCCAAGGCGGGACTGACTGTCGCCATCATCGAGGAGCGGAAAGTGGGAGGCACATGCCTCAACGAAGGTTGCATCCCCACTAAATGCCTCTGCCACAATGCCGACATTATCAATTCTCTTGGTGAAGACAATGGGCTTTCCGGCATTTCCTACTCCATTGATATGCCTGCGATTATTGAGCGCAAAAATAAGGTTGTTACCGCACTCAATGCTGGCGTTGAGACTTTGCTAAAGCACCCGGGCATCACGCTCGTTCATGGCCGCGCATCACTTGCTGGCGCCATGACTGTGCATGTGGAGGGCGACGACGACTTCACCGCAAAGCATATCATAATTGCCACTGGTTCTGTCACCAAGTTCCTGCCAATTGATGGAGCGCACCTGCCTGGCGTACTCACTTCAACCGAGTTGCTCGACATCGACCATATTCCAGCGCATCTTTGCGTGATTGGCGGTGGCGTTATCGGACTTGAATTTGCCTCGATTTTCCGCAGTTTCGGCAGCGAAGTCACCGTAGTGGAATTTTGCAAGGAAGTCCTGCCTAATTTCGACAGCGACCTTGCCAAGCGTATCCGCATTGCGCTGAAAGGACGTGGAATCGCATTTTCCACCAATTCAGCGGTCACGGCAATCCGCAAGACCGACACATTTGAGGTGGATTATTCACTGAAAGGCGAAACCAAGACGGTTACTGCCGACTCAGTGCTTATGGCTGTTGGCCGTGGCGCTAATCTCGGTTCGCTCAATCTTGCCGATTGGGGTATTGCTTCCGACCGTCGTGGCGTGATTGTTGATGAGAATTTCCGCACTAACGTTGATAATGTATATGCCATTGGCGACATCAATGGCCTTTGCCAACTCGCTCATGCAGCCACAGCGCAGGGCCGCCGTGCGCTCAATCACATTCTCGGCATCAGCGACAATCTGCGGTTCGACATCATTCCGGCAGCAGTGTTCACTTCGCCTGAAGCCGCCATGGTTGGCGTCACCGAAGACCAGTGCAAGGCGCAAGGCATTGAATTCAGTGTGCACAAGTCATTTTTCCGTGCTAACGGCAAGGCGCTTTCAATGAATGCCATCGAAGGCATCTTGAAAATCCTCACCGACACATCCGGCAAAATCATCGGTTGCCACATCCTTGGTGCTCATGCCTCCGACATCATCGCCGAAGTTGCAGCCCTAATGAACCAGAATGCCACGCTTGCCGACCTCCGCGACATCATTCATGCACATCCCACCCTCGCTGAAGTAATAGCCGCAGCGGCGGAATAGAAAATCTCTTTTAAGATATTAATTGCAGCGCCATACGAATTTGCATGACGCTGCTTTTATTATGAATTTCGGTGTAAAGGACATTTGGTAGGCTGAGGACTCTCGGAAGTCCGATAATTGCTACCTTTGTGGCAAATCAAAGGTTATGAATAAAAAAAGTGCATTTTTTGTGGGAGCAAAATAGTGAAGGAAAATTGTCACAGACGTGGCTGTCAGATGTACAAATGTCACGTGTGCGGCAGGCAATTCCAGGGCGGTAGACAAATAGACGACAAGTCATGCTGGGCATCATATGTCAATGGCAAGTTGACATACAAAGAATTGGCTGCCATGTATGGATGCTCGGCTCGCACAATATCAAGAAGGATCAGTAAAGTCACCAGCGAGTTCGTGCCTGCATATCCCAAGGAGGCCGTAGTGATAATGGACACGACATATTTTGGCCGGAAGTTTGGCGTGATGCTGTTTCAGGACGCCGGAAGCGGTCGGATTCTGTACAGGAAGTACGTTAGAAACGAGACCAACGAGGGATACATGTCAGGCCTACAGGTTTTAAAGGATCATGGCGTGGACATCAAGGCTGTTGTCTGCGACGGACGGGCCGGTCTGTTGGAGGGGATAATCGGCATTCCAGCGCAGATGTGCCAGTTCCACCAGTTACAGATTATAAGGCGCACACTGACACGCAATCCGCAGCTGCTGGCCGGTTGCGAGTTGCTGTCACTGTGCTTGACAATGAAAAGCTCCACTAAGGCCGAGTTCAGCAGGCTGTTCGATGAATGGTGCGGGAAATGGAAAGATTTCCTTGACGAGCGCACAGTTCTGGTGTCAGGCAAGACAACATATACC
>JAKVKZ010000043.1 GCA_022484565.1 Muribaculaceae bacterium | reverse complement strand
GCAGCCTGACAATAATTGAAAATGCTGTCGTATTGCCAAAGGAGACGTGCGTCGGCAACATTCCAAGCCTGAAATACCTTAAAGCCTCCCTGTAAGAGAATACCTTTATTAATCACACCATCAGCAACATAAGGGCCGTTGGAATCATGTGAATACAAGACCTTGCCAGTGGCCTTGTCAAGCCAAAGGATACGCTTGTCGGCAGTAGGAACAATCACGGCATTCTTGGCAGGTGCCGGACGCGAAAAGACCGCTGTGCCAGTCTTGAACTGCCACTTGACATTGCCGGTCAACTTATCGATGGCCTTAACATAGCCAAGTGAATTGCCTATATAAAGATTCTGCCTGTCAACACCAACACGGGTGAAAATCGAGGCCTCATCACGATGCACCAGACTGATGCCCACATTGGAAGGAAGAGCGTAATGAACCGGCTCAACAGCGGGAAGCGGAGTGATGTCGGTGTCGATACGGTAAGCGAACTTCAGGGCAGGCGCCAAGCCAAGCTGCTTATCGAAGAGCTTGACAGAATCGGCAGAAATATCAAGGACAGAATAGCCATAAGTGTCGTCCATGGTAAGTGAACGGCAAACGAGGCCATCGATGTCGCCATTGCGATACTGCTTGAAGGCATGGTAATGACCGCAGATATGCCCTATCACAGGATATTTTGCGAGAACACGGATGTAATCATTGCAATTGTCGAGGTCATCAAGGATAGGATAATGGCAGAATGAAAGCACGCGCTTTCCATTTTTCACACGTTCGGAAAGAGTGGTGTCGAGCCATGAAAGGTCCTCCTGCTTGATATGTCCATCGCCCATCTTCATGTAAGGGCCACAATTGATACCGACAATCACCAAACTATCAGTTTCGGTGACAAAACGGTCGTTGCCCCAAATGTCGTTGAATGTTTTGCAGGCACTTTGGCTCCAAGTGTCCTCGTGATTGCCAGGAATGACAAAAATCGGCTTTGTAAGACCGTCAAGAATTGACTTGACATTATGCAACTGCACATCGCTGCCCTCATTGGTCAAATCGCCTGAAAGGACGACAAGCGCAGCATCACTATGATTAATCTCATCGACGGCAATGCGCAGCTTGCCATCGTTAACATTGCCGGGGGTGACGTGAATATCGCTCAGTACTGCAATTTTGATTGCGCTCAAGCTCATGGCCGAAAGAAGGACAAGAGCCAGAACGAACAGCCACCTTAAACAAAAACTTAAATTACGCTTCATTGAAACTATAGTTATTTTATTGATAGATTGTGCCACGAAAAAATTCACAAAAGGCTTGATTCTCAAAATCCATGAACAAAATTAGGCAAATTTTTCAGCACTGCAAAATCATTAAACGCAATTATCACGGAATCACAAAAAAAGGCACGCTCCAAGCCCAAAACGGGCGGAGCGTGACCAAAATAAAAAATGAGATATGAAAACTATTGTCGAATTTCGTTTTGAATCTGCGACAGCTCGTCCTGAAGTTTCTTTTCCACTGAAAGGCGCTCCTCAATGGTCTTGCAGGCATGCAGAACTGTGGCGTGAGTGCGTGAAAGACGAGTGCCGATATTAGTGGATGAAAGCCCTGTCATGTTCTTGGCAAGATACATCACCACCTGCCTTGCATCGGAGATTTCACGTTTGCGCGACTTGCCGAACAGCAAATCATTGTCGATGTCGTAGTGCGAGCAAACAGTTTCAGCAATCATTTCAAAAGTAATCTGCTTCTTGTTAATCTTTACGGCATTGGAAATCACCGCACGGGCCAAATCAATTGAAATGTCCTGATTCAGCATTGTGGCATGTGCCAGAAGCGAGACCACAATACCCTCAAGCTCACGGATGCTGTCGGTGACATTATTGGCAATGTAATCAAGCACCTCATCAGGAATTGTAAGCCCGTCCTGCTCTGCCTTCATGGTGAGCACACTGCGGCGCAACTCATAATCAGGCTTGGCAAGTTCGGCAGTCATGCCCCACTTGAAGCGCGACATCAGGCGAGGCTCCATGCCATCCATATCCACGGGACGGCAATCGCTCGACATGATAAGCTGCTTCTGATTCTGATGAAGATGATTGAATATGTGGAAGAACGTGTTCTGAGTTCTTATCTTTCCTGAAAGTTCCTGAATATCGTCGAGAATGAGGACATCGATGCTTTGATAAAAAGCGATGAAGTCATTCACATTATTATTACGTACGGCAGTGGTGTACTGATTTTCAAACACACGTGAAGTGATGTAAAGCACACGGGCGCGAGGATTGGTTTCCTTTATCTTAATGCCGATGGCCTGAATGAGATGAGTTTTGCCCACACCAGTGCTTCCGAAGATAAACAACGGATTGAAAGTTTTGCAATCAGGATTTGTGGCAATAGCCTCACCAATGCTCACAGCAAGCTTATTCGACATGCTGCCGCAATAATTCTCGAATGTGTATTTAGGATTAAGCTGAGAATCGAAATCGACCAAATCGACAGAATCGAAAGGAGAAACAGTGGTACGGATGGATTTCTGAAGAAGTCCACCAACGGCAGAACTTGCATTAGAACTTTTTTCAGTGATATTTGAATCGGGAGAATCCTTAACGACATTATAGCTATAAGTGAGTTTGGTGTCGTTACCAAAGATACGCTTAATGCCCTTGCTCATCAATTCAAGATACCTTTCCTCAATTTGCTCAACAAAGAAATGTGAGGGCACATTGAGCTTGAGCTTGGAATTTTCAAAGCTAAGCACGGAAATCGGCTTGAACCACGCTTCAAATTGCTCAGCGGGCAAATTGTCGCGGAATATTTCAAGACACTTATTCCACAATATTACTGAATTATTGTCCATTAAATGTTTCGACTATCAACTTTTCTAAGTACAAATTTGAGCAAAAAAAATGACAAAAAAAGGCGCTCTAAAATTTGGAAAATTAAAATCAAACGTATTAATACTGATGTTCAACCATTTGTAACAAACTCTAAAAAAAGCATAAACAAAGATGGTTAAGATTTCGTACGAGCCGATAAATCAAGCCGTTGCAGAGGAAATATGTTGCAAAGCATAAAGAGCGACAATCCTCTTGACAGCTTAAAAATTCGTTGATACAGCCCTTTTTACCATAAAGGTAAAAAATCAGAAAGAAAAAAATTATTTTAGATTGTTTCTAAATAAGAGCTAATAGCACACAAATGAAATCAGAACACCTTGACATTAATGTAACGCTTAGGGTGAAGACGGACATCCTGCAATAAAGAGTCGAGATTGGTAAGCGACTTATCGGCGTGCATGTAAAGGCCATCGTCGTTAAGCAATTTACCAAGGCTTGAATTAGCATTATTAAGTTTGTCCGACATCGTCTTAAGATTTGCGGTTGTCGAATGTATGTTGCGCATAGTTGAATCAATCGGAAGAGCCTTTAATGTCTGCGACAGCTCATTGAGATTACCCGACATGGCCTTAAGATTATGCGAGACACCGCCCACATTGGAAACAATGCCCGGAAGCTGATTACTCATGACGAGAGAGAGCTGCCTGGAACTATTATCAAGATTGGCAGTGATTCCGTCGAGGCGCGAAATTGACGCATTAAGGGCAGGGTTCGACAAAATGGCATTAATATTGGTAAGGATGCTGTCGATTTTCGGCATCATGGTATAGACACTCGGCAGGACCTTGCTGCGCACATCGTCCATCAGGCCCTTTTCCTCACCGGCTATAAGTTTATCGCCCACATTATAATATGTACTGCTGCCCGACAGGTGCAGTGAGATTTGCGAAACCCCAAGCAGGTCGGAGGTGATGAAAGCCTGAGTGCCTACAGGAACCTTCAGATTCTTGTCGAGACTGAGCAAAACTTCCATCTCACCATTAGTACCAAAATTGTAATTTATTTCACGCACCTGCCCTACCTGATAACCATTAATAGTGACAGGAGCTGCAATTGTCAATCCCTTAACGTCCTTGTACATGACGTAATAGAAATTAGCTGGCTTAAACATATTGATACCCTTAAGGTACTCTATGCCCCAGTAAAGAACCACCAAACTGATGATAACTGTAACTGCAATAAGAATTTCTTTAGAAAAGAATTTTTTCATTTCAAGTTGCTTTTTATTAGTACTTCAAGCGCTTACCATCCTTAATGGGAATGATAAAAGCTTCTTTAAATTTTGACTTAACCTTATCGAGAATGGCAACAGCCTCATTTTTACTGGCCGTTGAACCATAGACATACTTATATAAACCGTTCTCACGAAACGACATCACAGGCGACAAACCTTTGAGTTCAGGGTCGCTGTCGGAAAGGCGCTTTGAGCTTGAGAAAAACTGAACGCCATAAACTATATCGTTATCCGATACGGATGTGGAGAACGCCATTGGTTGCGACTTAGAATCGTCTGACGACTTTACCGTCTGATGCTGCCTCGCCTTCACAGTAACTGCACTTTTTTTGGCAGGCTTTTCAGCAGATGCAGAAACCGCAGTGCGCTCAGCAGCCTTATTTTCCAACTTGCGTTTTGAATATTTGTAATCTTCGTCGGAAGATGAGTAATTGGCAACGGAAATTGAGCCGATGCCAGATGCCGGCCTGCTTTTATCGGCAGCGACGTTTCCATCATTGCCCGAACGCCGTGTGGACTTCTTCAATGGAGCTACAGCAGCAGCTTTGGCATCAACGGCATTCTTATATTTATAAAACGCATTAAAAATCGACTTGGCCATTTTGTCCTGACCGCTATCGGACGTCAGGAAATCCTCCGAAATTGGATTGCAGATAAATTCAAGCTCAATAAGCACCGCCGGCATGCCCGTCTGGGCAAGTACCCAAAATCCAGCTTGACGCACGCCCTTGTTGATGCGGCCAGCATTATTAACCAGCTCCTTCTGAACGAGCGACGCGAACTTCACACTCTGCTCCACATGCGTGCTCTGATTGATTTCAAACATGATGTAGGATTCAGTGGAATTAGGGTCAAAGCCCTGATAAGTGGTGGTGTAATCCTTTTCAAGGGCCATCACAGAGTTCTCGCGCTTCGCCACCTCAAGATTTTCCTCAGTCTTGTAAAGTCCAAGAGTGTAAGTGGCACTTCCACTGACAATGGAGCGGTTACGGGCACGCTTATCAACAGAATTGGTGTGAATCGAGATGAACAAGTCACCTCCTGCCCTATTTGCAATTTCAGCCCGCCCCTGCAAAGTGACAAAGACATCGCTACTGCGGGTGTAAACCACATTGACCCCTTTCATTTTCGATGAAATAAGGTTGCCAAGCCGCAAAGCCACCGCGAGATTGATGTTTTTTTCATAAGAATGAGAGCCGATAGCACCCTTGTCGTAGCCACCGTGACCAGCATCAATGACCACAGTGAAATCCTTGGCGGAAGCGCAAAAAGCACCGAAAACGGCGACAAAAGACGCAACCATCAAGAAGATGAAATATTTATATATTCGGCTAAAACGCATTAGTGCAAATAAAACATGTATGCAAATTTAGCAAATTACCCTTGAATAGAAGCCTTTCTGAATGATATTTTTTCATAATAAAAAGCATTTTCATGAATAATAGAGAGGATTCAACCAATAAACTTTACATTTTGACTATTTTTTGGCGAGGATAGTTTATAACAAAACATCCGTTTTATATCTTCCGGATTTTATTCAGCGCATTTTACCTTTCTTAAAAAGCAACTGGATTGAGGGATAAATTCCAGTATTCTTGCCACAATGAAACTACCAATCAGGACAAACGGTATTGATATCAAAAGGAAAAGCATGCCTGATTTATCGAATGAAATGATGTATGGCTGATAAACCTTGGTCAACACCGTAAATATTGGCGAAAAAATAAAAATGATAAACGTATTTCGGCCTAAAAACAAAAGAATATTTTTACCGCGAATATATGGATAGGCAGCAAGCAAAAGGCTGATTACCAAGTACACCAGAACAACGCCAACTATATTTACCCTATACCAACAATCAGGATACATGAACATGGCAATTAAAATAGGAACAACAGCAATCCATGAGTGCCTGAAGAACCGCAGAAATGATACTCCACAGCACTTGATGACAGCTCCAGCAAGGAAATAGCACTCATTCGCAAACGATGCGATATGCAGAACTTCTGAATAGAACCAGAATATAACACATAGAATTAAAATGCCGTTGAAAGAGGGTTTACGCATCACAATATAATACGTAGCCGAGCAAAGCATCAACGTGTGAAGATACCAATATGGGCCAAGAGGCGTGACAAAAACATTCCGCAACACAATTATCAGCGACAATTCTTCTATATGGTCCTTAATAGGCAAATAAGAAGCTGCTACCGTATATCCAGCCTCCATTATGGCATAGGGAATGAATATCCAAAGCATTGAAAGGAACAGTTCCAGTGGACGCTTTGATATTGAGGCAAAATAGCCCGAAATAAGCAGAAAGCCAGGAATATGAAAAGTATATACTATTTGCTTAGCATAAGGGTAACTATTGCCGATATAAGTGAGGTGAAATGCAATCATAAGCAATATGAAAACACATTTCAGATAATCCACCTCATTTATTCTACCTTTAGGAGCCTCCAAAGTTAAACAAATCCGTTTCATCATATCTTATTGATACGACAAGACGGATTTTAATGCTTTCAATTCAGCTAAAATTTAAGCCTTATTCCAAATGGCCATGTCATTCTCCATGGCTTATCTTGCCATAGAATTGGTATGGTAGAGTTGTTGGGAATGTAATAAGTAGCCTTGGGGCTAAAGAACAGTTCCATGTGTGGCATTAACTCATATCCTATTCCTATGCCGCCGTCGAACGACCATTGCCAATTTGGCTTAGAAAGTGAGCCAGCCTCTGGAAGAATCCGGTTACCATCGACGACATAATACCTATTGAAATGAGCATAGAATGGGATGTCGAGGCCGCCACCAATGGTGGAATATATCCGCCAGCGGTTACTATTCAGCAAAGTATAATTTAAATTCAACGGTATGCCGACAAACCATGTTTTCTGATTCTCAGTGATGTTGTAGGAATTATTATTGCCAGTCTGTAGAGCGGTAGTAAGGCTGGTGAATCTTATTCCCGACCCGATGCTCCAATGCTTGCCGATGTCATTGCTGAAATTCAGTCCTAATGTCAGTGGCCTACCAAAATGCTTATGAGTGATAATATCTCCAAAATTGTTTGAGCTAATCTTTAGCAAGGCATTCCACTGCTCTTTGAAGTTATCTACTGGCTTATTTTCTCCTGCCTGAATAAATTGATTCAAATTCTCCCATGTTTTGAAATCAGTGATAACTATTTTTGGCTTAGGCGCGGATGGGTCATCAGTAGATTCAGGTCCCACTGTTATCATTTGCAGAATACTATTGAGCAAGCTATTCCCGTTTTCACTCAAAGCGCCATCCAAGCCGAAACGCCAACGGCCATTTTTCTCTACCTTGGTCAATAAAGGCATAGCTATGGAATTCTTGTCCGGCACCACCACTCCTAAACTCTGAGGCATAATTGGCATAATTGTGTCAGCGTCTGCCTGTCTTTGTGCAGTAAGCTCCTTTTGTGGCTCTTTAATGGAAAGAATGGTGATTGACGAATCGGCTTCTCCACGTTTATTCTTTGAAGTAATCGCATCTTTAAAATTTGAATTTGCAACGACACCACGCCTATGAACAGGCCTGCAAAAATTATTTTTATCTTTTTCTTTGCTATTGAATGGTTTCTTTTGCTTTTTAGCAGGCAAAAATTTCTCGGCTATCTCTTGCTTTTGTGGCTCATGGAAAATGAGGTAAGCAATAGGTAAAAATATCATTGAAATGAGCACCATAAAGAGTAACATCTTGATTCGATAATCAGACACCATCTTCGACAGTTGCTTTCTTGCCCTATAGAACTGAGAAGAAACAGTAGGCACTGCAATACCGAGTTCTTTTGCTATCTCTGCATGCGACAGGCCATCTAACACGGAAAGTTTAAACACGTTCCTATATCCTTCAGGCAAGTGCTCTATCATCGTCATCAATTCCTCAAATGGCGGAATAATGTCAAATGAAGTTTCTTTCTGGCATAATGCCGTAGCAATATCATCTACCGGCTGCGTGTCTTTCTTCGACTTAAGATATTTCAACGAAAGATTAACCATGATGCGGTTCATCCACGACTTGAGTTTATCCGCTTCATTCAGCTGATTTATCGACGTAAAAATTAAGATGTAACCATCATGGACAATATCCTCAGCCACATCTTTGTCATGAACGATGCCCAGGCAAGTCCTGAACATTAGCTCATAATATGTTGTATATAATGTCGAGAGCGCCTCGGTATCACCTCGTTTGCATCTCTCCACCATCTGTTCTGTATCTGTCATTGTAGAGAATGGCACATGCCTTCTTATCTTTTTGATACAGAATCTCGCAGAATAATGCATCAGAATCAAAAGAAAATTTATTCCAGCACCTTTACCTTGATTTCATCAAGCACTGTTTTCGCCTTTTTCTTGTCTAATCCGCTCTTTTGAGCAACGGAAATCACATCATCGTCCGTCGGGGTTATGCTGTCGTTGTAAGACAGGCACTTTGTCGACTACTTTTTTTTACAAAATTTATAGCAAGTCCTTCATTAAATGATAATATATTATTAATATCTATCACATTTTGCCTTAATTAATAAAATATTAGTAATTACAAAAGTAAGCTAATTTATCAGTATAGCCAAATATTATTGAAAGGACTATACAGCTTACATTTGATTTAAATTTACTCAAACCAGCATGAATAAGCTGCGCCTCGGCATAAGAAATTAAAAAACCGAATTTTTTATTTCATTCTGCGCTCGGCTTGCTTTATCTTTGCAGTTGCATTATCTTTGCAACAATATAAACATGATAGACATTATGCCAGACGCTATAACATCAAAGAAAATTTATGGATTAATCGGTAATCCGTTAGTACATTCTTTCTCTCAAAACTTTTTCAACCAAAAATTTGAGACTGAAAAGATAGATGCCGAATATATTAATTTTGAAATCGACGACATAAAGAAACTTACGGATGTGATTAAGGACAATGCCAATCTGCAAGGGCTGAATGTCACAATTCCTTATAAAGAGCAGGTTATCCCCTTCCTCGACGAAATAGATGAAGACGCAAAAGCTATTGGCGCAGTAAATGTTATCAAGTTCATACGCGATAAAGGAGAATTGAAATTGAAGGGATTCAACAGCGACATAATCGGATTCAACAACTCCATTAGGGACAAAATCACTCCAAACCGCAAACAGGCACTGGTGCTCGGTACAGGCGGAGCAGCTAAAGCAATATTTCACGGGCTTAAAAAACTTGGGGTGACACCGCAATATGTGTCGAGGCACAAATCAGCAACAACTGTGACCTACGAGGAACTGACAAAAGCAATGGTAAGCGCAAGCAAAATAGTGGTGAACACTACGCCTCTCGGAATGTATCCCCACATCGACACATGCCCCGACTTCCCCTACAGATACCTCACAAAAGAGCATCTCTGCTACGACTTGATTTATAACCCAGATGAAACGCTATTCATGAAGAAATCGAAAGAGCATGGAGCCGAAACGAAGAACGGACTTGAAATGCTGCTGCTCCAGGCTTTCGCATCCTACGAGATATGGAATAGATAGCAACCAACCATGCGGCAGATTTTCTCAAAAGTGCCATTATTGAGATTTCTTCTGCCCACGGCAGGAGGAATATTATTATCTTACACAAGTCTGCCAATAATGGCGACTTCGATATTGCTCGGAATATCAATTGCCGCTTTCATCATAATAAAACTGCAACGGAAACCGTCGAAAGCACTTCAACTCAACTTTCTGTATTTCATCGCCCTATTCGGAATATGTGCCTCTATAGGATGGATTGACGGGAAATTTGCGCAACCCAAAGAAATCAATACAGCTCAACTAAAAGGCACAATATTAGCCGCAAAAATCAACAGAATCCAAGACAAGGACTTCTCGATGGCCATTGACGTGACAATCATTAAAAGCATTGGAAAGGACTGCAAGACTGAGGATATTAAAGGAGTGAAAGCACGGCTGAACATCGACGAAAGCGACTATTCACTGAAGGAAGGCGACATGATGACATGGAAGGCCGACCTGAAAAGAATAAGCAACATGAACAATCCCGAAAGTTTCGACTATGCCACTTACATGAGCCATAAAGGGATACTCTATACCCAGCAAGTTGACAGGGACAAATACGTAATTATCGGCCACCACGATGATTTATTGACGTGGGCCAAGGGATTGCAACGCTCGCTGATTCGCAAAGTGCTGAACTCCGACATCAATGTGGAATCGCAGAAATTCCTGATAACCATACTAATCGGCGACGCCACTTTCATCGACAAAGACACGCGCACTGAATTTTCACAAGCAGGCATAGCCCATGTGCTGGCACTCAGCGGACTGCATATCGGAATAATCGCAATGGTTATCTATTGGCTGCTGTTCCCGCTTGACCGGCTTATGCTGAGGAAGTTGCGATATATAATCGCACTAATCCTTGTGGCCGGATTCGACATAATCACAGGCCTGTCGTTCTCAATCATCCGAGCATCAATAATGATGGCCTTCACGGCAATAGCGGTGATTTTCTTCCGACGGGGTTCGGGAATAAACGCACTGATGGGAAGCGCACTATTCATCCTAATCTTCCAGCCGGCTGCCATATTCGATGTAGGTTTCCAATTGAGTTTCGCCTCAGTGCTGTCAATATTGCTGATAAGCAACAAGGTTAATCCAGTGTCACCGAGGAGAAAATGGCTATATTATGTGGCGTCGCTGCTCACAGTGTCGCTGGCGGCAACAATAGGCACGGCAGCCATCACAGCCTGCTATTTCCACACAATATCAGTATTTTCGTTTATCACCAACATTATAATAGTGCCAATCCTGCCAGTTATCCTAACCGCCGGAATCATATTTCTCGCAATGCTGTGCATGGGGATTCAATTTCCGATAATCGCAAAGATTGTGGATTTCCTGTTCAGCATATTGGACAAGACAGCCAGCATGATGGCAGCAATGCCAACGTCGCACATCGACAACGTCTATGTAACGCCCACAGAATGCGGGATATATGCGGTAATAATAGCCACGCTGGTAATGTGGATATACCGCAACAAGGCATCGTATCTGCTCATCGCAATCGGAGAGCTGCTGATTTTGTGCATAGTGAGCTTCGCTTACCGAGTTTCACTGCCGGAGAAAGGAATGGTAATATTCAATGACTATTCGTCAACGCCAATCCTATATTTTGAAAAAGGAACTGGATATTTGTGGAATGCCGACGACAGCATCAACGTAAGCGACTTCAAGCAGTACAATGACCAATTCATGGCAAAGTACGGAATTGACCAAATCAGAACCATTACAAATGATTTCGGAATCAGCAACTGCGACATAAAGCCGCCATTCGCCTGCATAATGGGAAAGAAAATGGCAATAATCAGCAAAAGTGACTGGAAACACATCTCGGCAAAGAACAAAATCAATGTGGATTACCTGATTGTCACAAAGAAATATTACGGGACAGTGAGCCAACTGATGAATACGTTCAAGCCAAAAATCACACTGCTCTCGGGCGACATATTCAGTGAGCGGCTTAATGCGCTTGAAAAAGAATGCCGCGATTCCAGCTATAATTACAGGAATCTCAGCACTGAAGGAGGAATAATGCTGAAATGAGCATCAGCAAAGCTGCTTCACCCTGCCGGCAGCCGCAAAGAAACGTATGTAATAAGGCTGAGTGATATCGCTGATAACCACCCCCTTTGAAGATGACGCATGGACAAACTTATTCTCTTTCAAGTAAATGCCCACATGAGTGATGCGCTTGGAACCGGGCGATGAAAAAAACACCAAATCACCTTCTCGCAAATCATCCTTACCGATTATCACACAATTCTCATTGAAGATGGCGGCAGCATTGCGCTGCAACTTAATGCCATAAACTTTCAGATAGATTTGAAGTACCATGCCCGAACAATCAACGCCGGCACGCGTGTTTCCGCCATAAACATAAGGGGAACCCAACCAAGTCTTTATCTCCTTGTAAAGGCCCTTATTGTCGCTGCCATTAATTTTGAAGCCGAAAACCTGCTCATCATCGCCGGAATACTTGCCGTGATTGTCGTAATTATTATCTTGAACTACTGGTTTATGCGAATGGCATGAGGATGTGACCGTGGCCAAAAGAATCAATGACAACGCCATGAAAATTATATGTAACCAACGCTTTCCCAAAGAAACCAGCTAAAAATGTAAAAAAGGAGGCTAAAAGAAATGCCTCCTTTTCTATACAGTTAAATATTAAATCAATTTATTTTGCGTCAGCAGCCTCGTCTTTTTTGTCTGCTTCCGTGGCTTCTTCGCCCTCTTTAGCTTCACCTTCCTCTTTTTCCTCATCCTTGAATGAAGTGTAGCCGGCAGCTATAAGGAGATTATACCAGTTTATCAATTTCTTGATATCGCTGTTATGCACACGTTCCTGATCGTAATCGGGAAGGATTTCAAGGAAAAACTTCTTTAGCGAATCAGGAGTTTTCGACACCTGAGCATCAATCTGCTTGCCTTCAAACTTATTGAAAACATTCTCCAGAACTTTGCTTAGAGGAACCTCATCGCCTGAAGTGTAAATGGCAATATCACCTAAAGAAATAATTTTATCACGTGAATGGGCGGGAATGCGCTTACCATCGCTAAGTCCCTCGACAATAACAAGATTCTTGCCGTAGGAAATCAATTTGAACAACCCAGGCCTACCTGAGATTGACAGAATTTTCTTTAACATAGTTGGTTAAAACTTTAATTTAATTGAGCATTTCATATTTTGTAGTGCAAAAGTAACATTGATTTTTCAAGAAATCAAGAAGTTTACACTCTTTTATACTAAATTATGGAGCAAATCATGGATTTGCGGTAGCAAGGCGGCAACACCGTCGTTGCAAATAAAACTGCAATCATGCAAATCGGAATAATCATTGTTCTGCGCCAGAATCCGTGCCCTGACCGCCGCCTCCGAAACTCCATTGCGGGCCATAACCCTACGGACGCGAACTTCATCGGGAGCAGCCACGCACCACACGGCATCGCAAACCGCGCTGAATCCGCTTTCACGCAAAATGGCAGTCTCAAAAAAAGCCACATCGGAGCCGCAGCCTGAAGCCCATTGAAGCAAATCGTCCTTCACACGCGGATGGACAATTGAGTTAAGTGTCAAGAGCAAAGACTTGTCGGCGAAAACCAGCGAACTTAATCGAGGCGCATCCACAGTGCCGTCACCAGTAATCACATCAGGGCCAAAAGCCGCCACCAAATCATGCTGAATAGCTGCGGAAGAGTTCATAAGCGAACGCGCACGCGAATCACAATCGTAAACGTTATAGCCGATTATACGCAGCACTGAAGAAACAACGCTTTTCCCTGACCCTATTCCGCCAACAATCGCAACCAGCTTCATCATCAATTGTTATCAATGACGTATTCCACGCTGTCGATGCCCAACGAAATATTCTTATATATTGCGGGCGATTCAGCAATACGCACCTCCAATTTATTCGACATGGAATAAAGGATGTCGTTGTAGTCAACTTCAGCAATGACGGGCTTATTCTTGCTGTACATGCTTAAAGGCACCAGGAACGAAGCCTGCACGACCGACGGGAGAATGACAACTCTCACTCCTGCCGGCTTGTTCTTTACAATAATCGGGATGTTCTGCTCCTTCCTAATCAGAGGCTCGACAGGAATGGTGATGGTGATGCTCCGCGGAGAAATCTTAGTTCCAGGAATCGGGGCTATGTTCACTGGCCGCACCAAAGTGTCCTTCAATTGAGTAACATCCACATGGAATGTGTAAACCTCATCGATGTCGTCGAGAGTTTTCCTGTCGGAGAAAACGAGGACGGAATCATCGCTGAGAGTTACCGGGCCATTAATGACATACTGCATATCAGGTTCGGCATCAAGGTCGAGGCGCACAGGCACCAACTTGCCCGGCAAATTAGTGTAACGTACATTCAAAGAGTCGGGAGAAACCGAAATGATAGTGGCCGAGGCATCAAAAAGATTGCGGACCAAGCTGCGAAATTCAGCCGACGACACATGAATATTACCATTGGCATCGGCAAATTCATTGAAATTAATGTTGATGGCTGACGACTCTCCGAAAAAGAATTTCAGAAGGGAAGCGCCCTTGTCGCGCACGGTGACACGGACAAAAGCAGGAGGGTCAGTGATGATGGTGACGCTGTCGGGCACCGAAGTCAACTTCAGAGGTACCATAATGTCGCGCTGAAGAGTGTTGTTTAGGGCCAGCAAGAGCCAAAACACAAAAGCGATGACAATAAAGATCAGATAAAGCCCCAGCGACTTGTAATAGTGCTTATTGAGCTTTATCTTCCGAAGAAAGTTATGACCTCCAAGAAGCGACACCTGAATAATACGAAAAAATAGGAAAAAGCCATTCAATCAGTAAAGAATGGCTTTTTCAATAATTTATAAAATGACTAAGCCTTGGAACCTGAATTGGCAGAAGCCTGATTTGCATCCTCAGCAGAAGGATAAACAGAGCCTTTGTCAATCTTGATTTTCACATTTTCGGCAATTTCAAGGATAATAGTATTTGTTGTGTCGTTAATTTCCTTGATTTTTCCATAAATTCCACCGGCTGTAATGACTTTAGAACCATTGGCAAGACCTTCGCGGAACTTCTTGATTTCCTTTTGTTTTTTTGATTGAGGACGAATCATGAAGAAATAGAAAATAGCGATAAGGGCCACAATCATCAAGAGTGACATCATTCCGCCATCACCGCCACCGGCAGCCGCAGCTAAAAGAATTGAATTCAAATTCATAATAATTTATTTATTAATTGATAATTACAGAAATTTCGTGACAAAGATATTAAAGAATCTAATCTTTTTGAATGATTCCTTCTTTTTTTAAGTATTTAATCACATTGTTAAGAATTCCGTTGACGAACTGGCCGCTTTTCGGAGTGCTGTAGTATTTCGCCAAATCAATGTACTCATTGAGAGTGACACGAGTTGGAATCAAAGGGAAATTGCGGATTTCACTCACTGCAACGTCCATTATGACGCGGTCCATGAATGCAACACGCTCAACGTCCCAATCACTGCGCCTGACGAAATCGTCGATATAAGCATCGTTTTCAACTTTTTCATTTATTGTGTAATTGAAAAGTTGACCGCCGAAAAGTTCATCCTCCTCGTCCTTATATTTCGGACGGATTGGCTGCTCAACGCCGCTTTCAAACCTGTTGATTGTCTTGAAAACGAAAGTGCTCATGATGCTCAAGTCATCGTTCCAATACATCGACTTAGCCTCAAGAAATTCAGCGAAATCATCATCTGGAATGATAATCTGCTTGAGCAAAGTCCTCCATAACTCACAATCCTTGGCCATATCCGACTCTTCGGCCTGCATATATTCAGCATAGGCATCCGAATGGAGAATCTTGTCGAGCATCAGACGCATAAACACATCCGAATCCATATCCAAATCGAGCCACGACACTGGATTATCCTTCAGATAGGCCTGCAAATCAGCATCTTCCTGAATGGCATGAACCAATTTATTGTCGATAAAGCGGGTGTTTGGATTCAAATCCTCCTCTGTTGGCAGGAATTTCTCCTTTCCTTTTTCTATATTGCGCTCCTGAAGCCGAGTCAGGTCAATCATAAGCACGAGAATGGAAATATAGAGTTCATAGGCCTTGTCAAGGCTCTTCTGAAGTTCATCCTCGGCCTGATGCCTGTCGCGCGAAGCCAAGAAATAAGAATAAGCCATCTGGATGACCTTTATACGAATTAAAGTGCGATTTATCATTACGTTGTGATTCTATTTTATTGTGCAAAGTTACCTCAAAATGCTTTTGTATTCAAATAATGGATGCAAAAAGTTGTCAAGACACCTCCATATTGCTGTTCAGACGCTGGCGGACCACCTCGTAAATCAATATTCCGGCTGCGACCGACACATTAAGTGAATTAATGTGGCCGAACTCAGGAATTGAAACAAGCCCATCGCAAAGTTTCAGCACATCGTTGGAAATGCCGGTATCCTCCGCACCGAGAACGATAGCCGTCGGCACAGTGTAATCAAGCTTTGTGTAGCCGGTGTCGCCCTTGTCGGAAGCGCCGAACACATGAAAGCCGTTTTCCTTCAAAGTCTTTACAGCAAAATATGAGTTCTTTTCACGGCAAACAGGAAGATAATTCAATGCCCCTGCGCTCGTCTTTACAGCGTCGGCATTCACACTGACACTGCCATGCTCAGGAATCACTATGGCATCCACTCCGGCACATTCACACGTGCGTGCAATGGCGCCAAAATTCCGCACATCGGTTATTCCGTCAAGCACGACGATAAACGGCAACATGCCTTCCTCATAAAGCGAGGGAATGACATTTTCGAGGCGGTTGTAGGTAACGGCACTGAGCAAGGCTACCACACCCTGATGATTTTTCCTCGTGACTCGGTTGATGCGCTCAATCGGCACACGCTGCACCACAATGCCATGCTGGCGGCATGAAAGCAGAAGTTCATCGGCAAGGTCGCCCGACAAATCCTTTTTGAGAAGAATCTTATCAATGTCGCGGCCAGCCTCAATAGCCTCAATCACAGCACGGATGCCAAAAATATAATCGTCTCTATCCATTTATCTCTATAAATTAATAATCAAATATGATGCCTTTAAATCTGATTTGTCAAAGTTACGAAATTTTTTTCGCTTAACACTACTGCCGTGCGCAATAATTTCAACTGCACGGAAAAGTCGGCAATAACGAGCCAAAAAAGTCATGCGGAATCATAAAAATATCCTTGCTGCTATGCACTTTAATAATTACCTTTGCACTTGGCAGCTATCGTAAGCCTCACATGGCAATTTACGGTATTTTTGCTGACAATTTAAAATTAATCCATAAAAAATGAAACATTACAATCTGATTTTTACGGTTATCCTGTTATTGTTCTCGACGAGCATGTCGGCACAGGAGAATAAAATAGAAGTGAACTTGTGGCCTGACGGTGCGCCTCAAAGCAACGGCATCACCACTCCTGAAAAAGTCACCTATGGAAAATGCTTCGAAAATATCTCCACCGCGTCAATGACGGTTTATCCTTCGGCAAAGCCTGGCAGCAAAGCCATCATAATGTGCCCGGGCGGAGGATATGCCGCTGAATGGGCGATGCATGAGGGACACTCAATGGCCGCATGGTTCCATTCATTGAATGTGACATTTATTGTGCTTAAATACAGGCTTCCTAACTTTGGGCATTATGAGGTGCCGTTGGCCGACTCGCAGCAAGCCATCCGTATTGTCCGCTCACGTTGCAAGGAATGGAACGTTAATCCCGACATGGTGGGAATAATGGGTGCTTCGGCTGGAGGGCATCTGGCTGCTACTACCGCAAATCTGTTCACAGCTGACACACGCCCTGATTTTCAAATCCTGCTCTACCCCGTCATTACCATGCTTGAGGGTACTCATCAAGGTTCGTGCGAGAATCTGCTTGGCAAAAACGCGCCTGAAAGTCTGAAAAAGCAGTATAGTATGGAATTGCGGGTAACCGACAAAACTCCTCGCGCATTTATAGTTCTTGCCGGTGACGACAGCGGCGTGAATCCGATAGCCAACAGCCTTAACTATTTTAAAGCTCTGCTTGAACACAATGTGCCTGCCACAATCCACATATATCCTACTGGCAATCACGGCTTCGGGTTCAAGGACAGTTTCATCTATAAGCATCAATGGACAGGTGAGCTTGAAAAATGGCTTAGCACTTTCTGATATAACAGAATCTTAAAATTGGGGCATATTCATGCCTATTTTCAGCCGAAGATTAATATTCAATTAAGGATTGTCCCTTGCACCAATGCCGCAATTCTTGTGAATTGGATATATTTAAGGCAAAATGGCAATAAAATGTAACTCGGAATTGAAAATAATTCCATAATTATTGTTGTTTTTAATTTATTTGTCTATTTTTGTTTTGAGTTCTCAGTGCTATGTTGGAAATTATTTTCTGGCATAGCTATTCTTGGTGATGAAATCTTTCTTGTTGTGACATACTATAAGAACCATTCCTCGCTGTTTTTGATTAAATGAAATCTTTGACTAAAAATTATTGAGCTAAAAAGCACTACGTTTATGACCGAACTACAAACTCCATCTTTAGATAATGGCCTTTGGCAATATGATATCGTAAACGATAAATATTGCTTCTCACCCGGCATTTGCAAGATATTCAATCTTAATCTTCAAGATTTGAATTCACACGCTGATTTTCTTAAATTGATTCATCCCGATGACATAGAACGATATTCAACCCTATTTGATGCAAACATTAAGGCGGCACGCCCTTTCATATCGAGCTTCAGGATTGTTCTAAAGGATGAAACCGTAAAGGAAATAGAGGAAAACGTTGACTTCACTTTCGATGGCGATGGAATTGTAACCTCCTATTTTGGAATTGTTTCAGACGTTTCTCCTTTCATCAAATTGCAACTGGAACGGAATGACGAGTATTTTTTAATCCACACCCTGCTGAAAGCCTTACCAAACCTTATATTCGTTAAGAACATCGACACAAATTACAGTTTCTCATTTGTAAACGATAATTTCGCCACTTTCTATGGCTTCACTCCATCAGAGATTATTGGGAAGCAGGATAAGGATATATCCACTCCAGAGCAAGCAAAATCGTGCTATATAAGCGACAAATTAGCCACAAAGCATAAAATCACCTCGCCTCTCGTTACCATTGAGGAAATTCCTATCACAAAAAGGTCGGTCAAATTTATGCAGACCATTAAGTTCGCCCACGTAATCAATGGCACCAACTATCTCATCTGTTCCGCTATGGATATTACTGACTTGGTGAAAGCCAGGCAGAAAGCCGAGAAGTCGGACAGGATGAAGGCAGCGTTTCTCAACTCCATCAGCCATGAAATTCGCACACCGATGAATTCCATTATGGGATTCTCTGAACTGCTATGCGAAGCGGTTGACACCGGCGACATGGAACTTTTCAGGGATGAGATTGAAGGCCATTGTGAACAATTGCTGAAACTTATAGAGAACACCGTCTTTCTTGCCGGTCTGGAAACTGCCGAAAAAGAGATTTTGTCTGAAAACATTGATATTGAATCGATGCTCTCCGAGATCAAGGAGCATTTTGAAGGAATGGCGACAAAAAAGGAATTGGATTTGGTCTACACTCCACATTCAGGTTCATGCAATATATTTTCCAATAGGACTGGCATCACTAAGTTGATGGATTGCCTTATCGACAACGCGATTAAGTTTACCGAGCACGGCTCTGTCGCTGTTGGCTACGATTTGAAAGACAAATGCATTAGGCTTTGGGTGAAAGATACAGGTATCGGCATCGACAAAGTAAATGCAAGAAAAGTGTTCAAGCGTTTCTTTAAAATAGATGAGTTCTCTTCGGGTTTAGGCATCGGACTATTTATATGCCAAAAGATAGCAAAACTGATGAGGGGCGATATCGGCCTAAAGTCAACTAAGGGCAAAGGCACTTATGTGTGGGTGGATCTACCTTTGGATACTGATAAACAATAAGCACGATGCTGATAGTTCAATGTAATTGGCTATAATAGCCTTACCAAATAATGAATATAAAAAGAGAGTGTACCAAACGCGGCGCACTCTCTTTTCTTTTATTTTCATCAGGCAATTAAACTATTGCCTTTCGCTTTTACTGTGCATAACTGGTCACCGGCACATACGGGTAAGCAACCTCATAAAGACGCATGTTGTCAGATGTACCTGCTGTGTTTACTGGAATCACCTTTGAAGCGTCGAGGAGGCAGTCATCAAGATATTTGTCGCCTGCCAACCATGCTGCCACGTCGTAGGTATCAAAGAAATTCACTGTTTCCAATGGATATTGATACCAGTCATGACCAACATATCCGCTTGCGCCTTGTTTGTATTTCTTGCCGTCGTTGATGCCTGAAAGTACGAGTGAATAAGGATAACCACCAGCATTGAACAAATCCACAGTCGAAGCATTCTGCTTGTTAAGTGCATAGATGATTACATTGCCGTCAACTTTTATGTACCATACAAGGCTGAGCCTCGTAAGTGTGTTGATTCCGCTGAAAGTCCTGTCGATGCTATAGGTATAGCCATTGTAATGACGCTGATACTTATAAGTATTGATGAATGAATTGCCGGCATCGAGGAACAGAGCATGACGAGTGTCGGCGATGTAACCTGAATCAAGCACAACATTAGTGGAATTATCGTAAATCTTATAGCCTAAATCAATGACTTTTGAAGCACCATAAGCTATAGGATTGATTCCCATAAAGAATTTGCCGTTTTTGATTTGAAATTTCACATGGAATACCAAATCGTTATAATCATAATCGCCATTCTTTGAATCCTCAAAAGCTACAACCTGCCAATAAGAATCTTTTTTCTCAAGCTGATTTTTGTTTTCCACGTAAGTAACAGTAGGAGTAATGCTTTTCGGAACAACAATTTTCTTTGCAACATCAGTAACAGACAATGTGTCGCTGCCGATTGTAACAACTGTCAATTGTCCGCTTTCAGGAGCGGGAACATCATAAGTTGTTGAAGTGATGTACTTGTCAAGTTGAGCATTGATTTTTGTGTAATCCGTAGTTTTGGAATTAACATCCTCATCTTGCTTAACGCAACTGCCTAATATTAACAAACCAAATAATACAGGCATTAAAAGTTTAATCTTTCTCATAGTTTTCAGTATTTGTAATATTCCTAAATAATTCCTGCAAAATTAATACATATTATTTTAAGCACCAAATCATAAAGGTTATTTTTATAAAAAATTTATTGACTGATGATTAACCTTTGTTTCGGCATCGCTGAATAACCGTTGGAACGGCAGTCTCACTTTATTCCGAGAAGCGATCTCGCATTATTGATTGCTGCTTCATCCACCCTTTGGCCGCTGAGCATATAAGCCACTTCACTTACGCGCTCCTCTAGGGAAAGTTCCTTAATGCCGGTAAATGTGGAATTGCCGCTATCGGTCTTGAAAACCTTGAAATGATTGTCGCCCTTCACTGCCACCTGAGGCAAGTGGGTGATGGTTATTACTTGAATATTCTTGCTGATGCCAGCCATCAGTTCTCCCATACGGTTAGCAATGTCGCCTGAAACGCCAGTGTCGATTTCATCAAAAATGATTGTCGGCAACTGCATGTTTTTGGCAATAATGGCCTTTATGCAAAGCATCAGGCGTGAAATTTCACCGCCCGACGCAGTGTTCTGTACTGGCATCAGAGGCTGCTGCTTATTAAAGGAGAACAGAAATATGACAGCATCGGAGCCTACTTCATCAAGAGGGATTTGCGAAAAATCAATATTGAACTGGAGGTTTTTCATGCCAAGCGGAACGGCCATTTCCTTCAATTCCTTTATAAAGGCCTCGCCAGAAGTCTTGCGGCGGGTTGAAAGCATATCAGCTATGCGCCGAGCCTCCGCCTCACTCTGCTTCAATTTATCTTCAAGGGCATGAAGTTCGTCATCGGAATTGTCGATTTCACTCAATTTCGACTCAAAACCATGCTGAATTTCAATCAGTTCATCTGCGGAAGCCACATTGTGCTTTGTCTCAAGGTCGTAAATGGCATTCAATCGCTGCTCTACCAGTTCAAGACGGTCAGGATTACTGATTACGCTCTCCTGCAAGGCAGTGAGCGATTCAGCAATATCCTTTAACTCTATAGCCGACGAGGAGACTCGGTCGGAAAGTTCAGCCACATCGGGAAATACATCACGGATTTGTGAAAGATGCTGGCGGACAGCAGAAAGTTTCACAATTATGGAATCTTCATTCTCATTCAGTAAAGTAAGTGAATTCCACAGAGAATTTTTTATCTCGGTGGTGTTTTCAAGTTTGCTTTGCTCCGTCTCCAATTCCTTGTCTTCCCCACTCTTCAAGGCAAGTTTCTTGAATTGCTCCAATTGAAAACGAATGTATTCCTCATCCTTCTTGGCTTTGGCAAGATTGGCACGGGCAGCCGACAGACGCGACTGAGCTGTGCGATATTCGGCAAAAGCTGTGGAATATTGAGCGAGCAGCGCATCATTGTGCGCAATGCTGTCGATAATGCTGAGCTGATAACCGGCATCGGCAAGCAGCAGATTGCTGTGCTGCGAATGGATGTCAATCAGGCGGATTGACAAAGAGCGCAGAACCGGAAGTGTGACAGGGGAATCGTTGATAAAAGCACGAGAACGGCCTGAAGAAGTGATTTCACGCCTAAGTATGCACTCTTTGACATCATATTCCAAATCATTATCGCTGAAAAATTTCTCAAAACCATAATCGCTGATGTCGAACACTGCCTCAATCACCGATTTCTTTTCAGTATCACGGATAACCTTTAGATCGGCACGTTCGCCAAGAATCAGCGAAAGAGCGCCTATTATGATGGATTTGCCTGCACCGGTTTCACCAGTCATGATAGTAAGGCCCTGCTTGAAAGAGATTTCAAGATGGTCGATAAGAGCATAATTGGATATTGACAGTTGCGAAAGCATCCCTTCTAAAAGTTGTTGTTAGTGCTCACTTCCTTGATTTTGAGCAGACGGGTGTTCTCGGCAGGATAGAGCGCATAAAGCACCTCATACACACGGGCCTTTTCCGTTGTGCCTGCCTTTGAATAGATGTTGACAAGCTCATCAAGTTTGGCATCCTTGAACATGGAAAGTCCGACCGACATAGGAGCGGCATCGTAAACTTTCTTCATCAGGTCGAGGCAATCCGTAACGGCTGCCCTGCCCTTGTCCATGCTCAGCGCCATGGCATCAAGCCCGAGACGATGATAATTATAAAGCACTGTGCGGATTGGACTTGTGGCCTTGTCGGTAAAAGCGCTCAGCACCGCGCTGCGGTTCTTCGTGTCCTCGAAAGCTTTCCATCCTGATTCACCTGCACTTTGAGCCATACGGACCACATTGGCGGCCTTTTCATAATAAGGCGACCCGCCATTAAGCGAGAAAGTGTCGAAATCCACTGCAATAATCAGATAGGCATAGAAATTGAGAATAGCAGTGAGATTGCTCTCCATATTTGTCTCGGAGAAAACAAGCGGCTCATTCTCCTGATAATTGAATTCAATTTTTGTGTCCTTGAAATTGATTACTGTAGTCGTATAGGAACTGTTATAAACAGGACGTATTGACTGCACCTGAAGGTCGCCCGACATATTGGTGTCGGTGTATTTCTTTATGGTGAAGAAAAGTTTGCATTCAATCTTCTCATTCACTGCAAACTGAGCATCAGTCCATTTCTGAGTGTTCATGTAATCGGCAATGGCCTGCTGGAGGGTCTTAAACACATCCTTGTTGACATTCTGAATCTGGTCGGTATTGATTTCAACATTGCAATTTAGCTCCTGCGCCGACAGGCGCGGAACGGCCAATGCGAAGAAAATCGCGCAAAAAAGCGCAGCAAACAGACTATTTTTCATTGAGATAATCATGAACAATAATATCAACAATATCTTTGGCTACAAGCGATTTAGGCTTGGTAGCAAACGGCAATTTTTCGCCTGTGGAGCGAATGACGGTGACCTTGTTAGTGTCGGAAATAAATCCGGCATCGGGATCACGGAGAGAATTGAGGACAATGAAATCAAGATTCTTGCGGCGCAGTTTGGCTACGGCATTATCAATTTCATTGTCAGTTTCAAGAGCGAACCCTACAAGCACCTGCCCTTGGCGCTTTGAAGCTCCAAGTGTGGCTGCTATGTCCTTGTTCTTCTGCAAATGAATCACGGGAACATCGTCGGTTTCGCGCTTTATCTTGTGCGACGCCTGATTGGCTACGCAATAATCGGCAACTGCCGCACACATCACCGCGGCATCACAACCAGAAAATTCACCCACTGCGGCATCGAGCATCTGTGCCGCGCTTTCAACGTCAATCCGCTTGACTGCGGAATTGTGACAAGTAAGGCTGACAGGACCGCTGACAAGTATAACTTCTGCTCCACGTGCAGCACATTCCTCGGCTATGGAGAATCCCATCTTGCCTGAAGAATAATTGCCGATGAAGCGCACTGGGTCGATTTTTTCGTAAGTCGGTCCGGCGGTGACAAGCACCTTGCGCCCTGCCAAATCGCGGCATGAACTGAAAAAATCGTCAAGTGCCTTGACAATGTTCTCAGGCTCTTCCATCCTGCCCTTGCCGACAAGATGGCTTGCCAATTCGCCTACGGCAGGCTCAATGATATGATTTCCGTAACTGTGGAGCAAATCGAGATTGTGCTTCGTCGATGGATGGTTCATCATGTCGAGGTCCATCGCAGGAGCGACAAACACTGGTGCCTTCATGGAAAGATAGGTCGTGACCAACATATTATCGGCAACGCCTGTAGCCATTTTAGCTATAGTGCAGGCTGTGGCTGGAGCTATCACCATGGCATCGGCCCACAGTCCGAGGTCAACATGGCTGTTCCAACTGCCTGTGTTGGCAGTGAAAAATTCACTTACTACTGGCTTGCCGGTGAGTGCCGACAACGTGACAGGAGTGATGAACTCCTTAGCCGACGGTGTCATCACCACTTGCACCTCCGCGCCTGCCTTTACGAACAGACGCACAAGGAAAGCCGACTTGTAGGCGGCAATTCCACCAGTAATTCCCAATATTATCTTCTTTCCATGAAGCATTCAGAACTCTTTGATTATTGCTTTATTTTCACATTCGGGTAGAGGCTCATGTAGATGCGCGTTATCACATCCTTGGTGTTCGACGGGAATTTGCTCTGCATCATCCAACTGTAATAGCTCGGCTCGTCCTTGAAAACATCCACCACCTTTTTGCCCTTATACTTACCGAAATTGAATACTGGCACATTATTGTCATCGAAAGCTATGCGACCGGCAAGGTCGGCAGTCTTTTTCTGCGTTGAGAAGTCGGAAAGGAACTCCACATCATTTTTCAGCGTCGGATATCGGTCGAGTTGCGCTTTCAGCACCTCATAGGTGGCAAGCGTGTCGCCATCGGCTGAATGCGCGTCATCAAGGTTCTTCCCGCAATAGAATTTGTAGGCCGCACTCAGCGTGCGTTGCTCCATTTTGTGGAAAATGGTCTGAACATCAATGAATTTGTGCTTTGTAAAGTCGAAGTTGATTCCAGCCCTTGCAAATTCCTCGCTGAGCAGTGGAATGTCGAATCGGTTGCTGTTGAAGCCCGCTATGTCGCAGCCCTCGAACACATTGGCAATGTTTTTGGCAATTTCCTTGAATTTTGGCTCATTCTTCACATCCTCGTCGGTGATGCCATGCACAGCCGTTGATGCCTCAGGAATGTGCATATCAGGGTTGACCCTGATGGTTTTCGATTCCTCGTTGCCATTGGGATAAACCTTTATGTAACAAATCTCGACAATCCTGTCCTCCATAAAATCCACGCCGGTGGTTTCGAGGTCGAAAAAGATTAACGGATTCTTCAGATTCAATTTCATTATTCGTTCCTTTCGTAAAAATTATTGTTTAGAGCATCATCGGCATCAGAAGTGCCAGATAATCCTCACCCTCTTCCTGAGCCGACGGCACGAATATGCCTGGGCGTGAAGGGTCGGAAAGCTGAACGTCAACGGTGTCAGCCTCTATATTGTTGAGTATTTCGATTATCTTGTCGTCGTTGAAGCCGATTGTCATCTTCTCGCCCGTGTATTCGCACGGCACTGTCTCCTCAGCCCAAGTGGAGAAATCCACATCCTGTGCCTTGAGATACAGCTCATTGGCACGGACTTCGATTTTCACCAAGCCACCTACGCTTGCAAAGACGGAAACGCGGCGAATTGCATTGAGCAGCGACACGCGATCGATAACCACCTTGTAAGGATTATCTTTCGGAATCACAGAATTATAGTTAGGATATTTGCCGTTCACAAAGCGGCAGTTGAGCGTGTATTCGCCGGTAACGAATGTTGCGCTCTTCGGGTCGAGTGTTATTGCCACGTCGCCCTCCTCCTTCACAAGAATTGTGCTGAGGATGTTAGCCGGCTTTGTCGGCAGTATGAAATTCGTTTCCATCCCTGGCTTTACGCGCATGTCGCGATAGCGTACCAGTTTATGCGTGTCCGAAGCCACAAATGTGATTTCGTCGGGCTTTATGTCCCAAAGGATACCCATCATCACAGGACGCAAATCTTCAGTTCCTACGGCAAAGATGGAATGGCTGATGCCCTTTATAACCTCCTCCGCTGGAATTGAGAACGACAGCGTTTCCTCAATCGAAGCCTCTTTCTGCGGAAATTCGTCACCGTTGATGCCGATGAAATTGAACTTACCATTCTGATAGAAAATGTTGATTTCAAAATTGTCATCGTTGATTTCAAACGTCAATGGCTGGTCAGGTAGTTCCTTTAGCAGGTCAAGCAGATTCTTCACGTTCACGGCAAACTTGCCCGAACCTTCTGCCTCGCTCACTGCCACGTTCGTGGTCAATGTTGTTTCCTGGTCACTGCCCGTCACCACGAGTTTCTCGCCATCCAGAGCAAATAGGAAATTGTCGAGGATGGAGATGGCATTCTTTGAATTTACAACCTTGCTGACCGCTGACAAGTGCGTCAACAAGAGCTTACTTGGAATA
>JAKVKZ010000042.1 GCA_022484565.1 Muribaculaceae bacterium | reverse complement strand
ACTTGTGGTTTCTTTCTTAATTTCTTCCATGATTGTTGAAATTTTTAATTATTTGTTACTGTCAGCATTTGGGCAACCTTGTTCAGGTGCACATTTCTTATCGCAAGGCATTGCTTGGCAAGGATTACCTTGAGGGCAACCTGCTGGCTGAACGCATTCAGTAGTAGGGCACTCAGGCTTAACATTCTGGTAGCGGGCGTTGCCAGCTGTGAACGTGATGGCTTCAACAGCGAACAGGATGCATACGATGGATGCCCACCACATGGCGATGCATTTCCAACGGTTAATCCATTTTTCATTGGTTGTGCCAATAGTCTGGAAAGCACTCCAGAATCCGTGGGTCATGTGGAACCACAAGGCAGCGAAACCGATGAGGTAAATCACCAAAGTCCACCAATGTCCGAAGGCATCAGCGATGTAGGCGCAGCCGTCGGCTGGGTCATGTGCTCCGGCAAGGCCGGCAACTTCCTTAAACTGCATGTTGTACCAGAATTGGATGAAATGCACGAGCAGGAAGCACACTACGATTATGCCCAGTACGAGCATGTTCTGTGAAGCCCATTCCACGGTGGCAGGGCGTTCATTAATGGCATAACGGTCGTTGCCGCGAGCCTTACGGTTTGTCCATGTCAGCCAGAAGGCATAAAGGATATGGATTACAAAGCCGGCTGCGAGAACCATAGTGCCGATTAAAGCATACCAGTTTGCACCGAGGAATTTGCACACTGCATTATATCCTTGCGGACAAATCAGAGCGACAGCATTCATCAGCACATGAAAGGTTACAAATAGGACAAGAAACAAGCCAGTAACTGACATGATGACTTTCTTGCCTACAGATGAGTTAACTAACCACATAGTAGTTCTGAATTAAATTAATTATTTATGTTATTTGTTTGTTCTGTCATGTATTAAGTTTAATATTCTGCTTCAGGCGCTGATTTCCATCCACAAAATATCAACTTACAAAATTACCTCTTATTCCCGACACTTACAACTATTACGGAAAAAAATCGTTAATTATTGTGCGCGAATTGCAGAAATTATGCAATTTGTGGAATTGTGGAGTTGAATAATTAGTATAGGGAAAAGCTGTAGCTATTAAAATGTGATTTCTTTTGCATTATATTTTTTTTGAAAAAAATAATGTTCAAATTGCTGGAATAAAGTTATATCTAAGTCGTTTTAAAGTCGCTTGCCTTTTATTATATATGTGTATTATGCTTGTAGTCAATGCTTTAACGGGTGGTCAATCGATAAAGTAAATGGATGAAATGGATGATATGGATATGGTGGATTAAATGGACAAAATGGATTTGACAATTCAACTATTTTTTGTATATATTTGCAACGAGATAAGAAAAAATGATAATAACATAAACGAGTAATATTCAACAATTATGAAAATAACTAATAAGGCAATTTTGTTAAAACGGGTGCTAATTGGTATGATGACTTTTACATTGTTTCTTGTGTTCCAATCTTGTGGCAGTGATAATTGTGACGGCAAATTCGACAAAGACTATAAGGTGATTGCCGATAAGGACACTGCGATAAGCAATCTCAACGTGTTTATCGAGAATTCCGGAAGCATTGACGGATATGTGAATGATAAAATGTCAACTTTTAAATCATCAATTTTCAACATTGCCAATAATATTGACAACAATTTGATGGGAGGCGACACAGCCAAGCTGAATTTGTTCTACATCAACAACAAAATAATACCTTATGGCATGCGTGACCTTAAAGGCTTCATTCTTGACCTTTCGCCGGAAGCATTCAAATCGCGCGGGGGTGACCGGTTGTCGACCGACATGGCAAGCGTGATTGACGCCGTAATGAAGCATACCGATGTAAACAAGGGAGAAGTGTCAATACTTATCTCTGACTTCATATTTTCTCCGCCAGAGGGTAGCACTGATGATTATCTCTCGATGCAAAAAGGACAAATAACTAACTCATGCATGGCAAAAATGAAAGACACGCCTGAACTGTCAATTGAGATTCTTAAGTTGTCTTCTTTCTTCAATGGCAAGTGGGTCAAGACACAGCGTCCATTCTACATGATGATAATAGGAAGCCGTGCTAATGTGGCGCAAATCAAGGGACTTGCCACGAATGTGGAATCTGCATATTCTGACTTTAAGCCCAGGGCCGTGAAATATGCCATTACGGACAAAGGTAAAATTGGCACTTTTGAGTTCTGCCAAAATTCTAAACATCGGCATATAATTCAATGTGGAAGAAAAGAGATGAAAGGGAAGAAAACTTTCGGTTTTTCGATTGGAGTTGACCTGTCAGGAATACCACTTTCAGAAGACTATTTGAGCAATTTAAGCAATTATACCATCAGTTCCGGCAAGTACAAAATTACAAAAGTGGAGAAAGCTCCAGAAAACGAGAAAGTATATACGCATTATATATTCATGGAATATACGGGCAAAGGTGACATTCACAGCACATCGCTTGAAATCAAGATTAACCGTAATGTTCCAGCATGGGTCAATATTACCAACACTGATTCAGCGGATTCCTTTGTCGCAGGCAAGACCTACGGTATTAAATCCTTGTTCAGTGGAATTAAAGATGCATTCGACAAAGCCATTGGCGACAAGAAAGACGAGAGCATAAAGTTTAAAGGAGAAAACTGCTTCACCAAGTTCAGAATTTTCATCGACGAATAAATAGCCACTTTTTGCTTAACTAAAGAATAATATATTATAAACTTTTAATATCATTAAATTATGAGCACTTTTTTTATTGCAATTTATGATTGGCTCGGCCATTCATTGTTCTCAAGCGACCTTAACACATTCCTGTGCGGAGGTGACATCAACGAGGAAGTGCAGAATGCACCTTGCCTATTCATTCCAATCGGAATTGTTATGGTGGTGATTACGCTTCTGGTAATATTGTGGTTCTATCTTGTCCCTCATGCAGGATTTCACACGCGCATACATTGGATAATTACTTGGGTATTGACAGGTATAGTCAACATGTTTGTCGGGCTTGGCATGGTAACCTATTATGCACGTCATGCCGCTGAAGATTTAGTTCCTGAAAACGGTTTTACATCGGGAGATTGCTGGGGTTTTGCCTTTGATAATTTGTTTCTATGCCTGATTCTGTTTTTTCTGCTTTCGGTGATTTTTATGTGGCGCAATGGTGATTGCAAAATGATACCGTTTGGAATAATAACAAAAAAATAAACTATCATGGCAGATCAAAATAATAAAATAGACAGGCTATATGTTTTTGGAATAGGAGGTACAGGCTCACGTGTGCTGAAATCTCTTGTTATGCTTTTGGCATCAGGAGTTGATATAAATGCAACTGAAATTGTACCTATAATAATTGATCCTGATTTGGCTAATGGGGACAAAGGAATAACTGTCACTGCATTCGATGATTATCAAAAAATTTATAACGCATTCTCCCACGGTGCAGATGCAAAACAAAAATGCAATTTCTTTTCAACGCCGTTAGGCCATATAACAAATGAAGATTCAGGGTGGATTCTCAATATGGACATCAAGGGAGAACCCTTTAAGGATCTTATTCAGTTAAACAGCATTCAAGATCCAGGAATGAAGGCATTGGTAAAAGCCCTTTTTTCGCAGAGCAATTTAGATCTTAAGATTGATGTTGGCTTTAAGGGTAATCCAAATATAGGAAGTGTAGTTCTTAATCAATTTGACACAACATACCAGTTTGGGAAATTTGCTGGCAACTTTGGTCAAAATGATGCTATTTTCATTATCAGTTCTATTTTTGGAGGTACTGGTGCTAGTGGATTCCCCCTCTTGCTAAAGACTTTAAAGCAATATGCTGTCGGGAGTGATGGAACCAGTAAAGATAACAAAACACCGAATGGTGGAAGTGGAAACATAAAAAATGCTCCCATTGGCGCAATCACTGTTATGCCATATTATGATTTAGAGCCACCTACAAATGAAGACGAAAGAAAAGAATTCATCGTATCGTCAACATTCATATCAAAGACGAAATCAGCATTAGCTTATTATGCGGATCATGTAAATGGTGATTTAGATGCGCTCTATTATATATGCGATAATGACATGAAAAGTGTTTACCCTAATCAGCCTGGCAAAGATGAGCAAAAAAATAAGGCTCATTTTGTGGAATTAGCTTCGGCACTGGCAATTATTGACTTTGCAAATAAGCATACTAAACACGAAGAAGGAGCCACCAAGTATTATGATTTTGCAATTGAGAACAATTTCCCTGTCATACAATTTAACTACACTGAAAAGAAAACGGATAAGACCCATAAGTTTCTTTGTGATGGCACGGACAAGTTGTTGTTCAAACCCTTATCCATGTTTACGCTGTTCATGAAGTATCTGCGAGACAATCGTGATGTCAGTCAGACTTGGTATAAGACATTAAATGTGGGTAACAATATAGGTACTATACTAAATACAACTCTTTCAGTTTTTAAACTTGAATTTCTAAACTGGCTTGAAGAATTAGCAGATACAGGAAGTACAAAAAACGCTAAAATGAATCGCAGAGCATTCAGTCCATTTTCACTTGATGAAAGTGACAAGCCATTTGATGCTATTAAAGGAGTCCATGGCGAACGACATCATTTTGGAAATAATGATTATGCACGGTTTAATAGTACTCTTAATAAATATGTAGGCAACAAAAACAATTTTTCAAGCATCAAGTTTGAAGACCGATTCATGCAGCTTTTCTATCAAGTGATAGAGAAACTTCTTGCTGATGAAATTAATACAAATATAAAACAGTAAAATTATGGCAAACAAATATGTATTTAGTCTGGTTACTGGTGAAAGTGCAAAACCAGATTGGTTTGATGACGGCAATAATCGTTATAGCAATAAAGAAGACATTGCAAAAATACAAGATGCAAATGGTGAGAGCAAAGATTTCGAAATAACTTCAATTCCAAGTCCTTTTGCAAGGATGGATTTGGTGAAAGAGGCTTTTGGAAAAGTAGCCGGTAAGGACGGTGATTTGGATAACAATAATTCAATTTATAACAAACTCGTTTCAGACGCACTTGACATCGGTGAAATCTTTTTTAATATTGAAAGGTTTAAGGGCAGAATAAGCATCATTCGCTGTAGCATAAAAGAAGGTGCTGAGGATGGTGAAAGCATAAAATATCTCACTAACTCGAATCAGCCGGGGCATAAATTACTTGGGAAAACTTTAAAATTATTTCTTAAGCAAGATGCAGCCACAAATCATTTTGACAAAATGGATAATGTGTTCCTTTTGAAATATATTGGAGATGGTGCAGAAGCAGATACGATATTAGGCGGCACCTCTCCTACATCATTGTTTTTCACATCAGCCAATGATTATTCACGATTAAGAGAGAATCTTGCACTGAGTGATGGAGACAAGGCTCTTGATAGCTATTTACGGCCACTTTACAAACGTGATTTTGAATATGTGAAATTTCTTTATTCAATGAAGCAATTTTATCCAGATTTTGCGAAAGATTTTAAAGAAGTTGATGACTATTTGACTAAGACTCAAGAAAAATTAGCTAACTCAACAAATAATGTTGAAAAAGAGCATGGAAACATTTTATTAAAAATCACAAATAAGACAGATAATAAGGAAGATAAAAGTAATACAGATTTTGAAAACTATTATTCAAAGTTGCCAGATATTAAATCTAATGCTGTAGATGTGAATATCTTAAATGATTTTCCTTTAAAACGCCGAAAAGATATTAGTCCTTCAGAAGTAAGCGAATTCAGAATAAAACCCAATAAAGATGTTTACAAAGGCAAAGATGAGGAATTGCCACTTGTTCTTCCAGTCATAAAGGGTGATGGCAAAGACAGATTGTATGTAAGCGGTAAATGGGATCCTACGTTTGTAGCCCCGACAAGATGTGATGAAGCAAGTTTAAACGAAAGAATATTGCCGCAAGACAACACGAAAGGTCCGTGGCTTACACTTGCCGACTTCTTTGAAGATAACATAATATTCAATGTCTTACCAAACACTAATGGGTTCTATCAATTCAAAGGTGCATCATATAATAATGGGAGTTATCTATTACCTATAAAAAAAATATTTTTCAAGTATTTCAATACAGATGATTTAGTCGATGAAACTAAATGTGATCTTAAGTTTGATTGCGAAGAAAACAGCGTCACTGTAACGTTAAAGATTCCGATAAAGGGATCAAAATCTGAGCGTAATTCAGTTATTACATATAAGAAGATTTATATAACAAATGACAACACCAATAAAGATCCAGATGTTGGTTATATAGAGACTAAGACATTTAACTTTTCAATTTTCCCTTTCCTCAGATTTCCTGATGATGTTTTTGCGAAATACCGTTTAACATTTTATGGGAAGGATGAAAACGAATTTAATTTGTATTGTTATAAGTATGGTGGTCACAAGGTTGAATGTTTAGATTCCGAGAAACGAAATAGAGGAGATAAAGACATGAAAATTGAAAATATCGAGTTGTCTCCTATAACGTTCTCTATAGAACAGACGAAAATATCAGAAGACAGTAATTTTGATTTTATAGAATGTGTTTTCCCTGACAACTATAAATGCATATTAATACCAACTTTTGGCCAAACTGCTACTGGTTCTGACAACTATTATTTCGCTGTGGACTTTGGAACATGCAATACTCATATTGAATATAAGAAAAGTAGGACTGACGGAACAAATAGTGGAGCGATGCCTTTTGAAATTGATGAAAAGATGCCTCAATTTGAAATAATGGATAGGATCAATCCTGATTCAGAAATGGTATTTCACAGTGATATGATACCATTGGCTATTGGGAAAAAGGAGAATGAAATGACTATTCACTTCCCTATACGTACGGCTTTATCAGCTAAAAGAAACATTAAATGGGGTGATATTAATCCACAACATATATTATTTCTGAAAGCTAACATTCCTTTTTATTATGAAAAAGAAACCAATCTTGCTTATAATGAAATCTTCACAAATCTTAAATGGGCAACCGACAAATCTACTGGAGCAGATCCAAAAGTTATACCAAACAAGGTTGAAACATATTTTAGCTCTTTGATGATGCTTATGCGTAACAAGGTATTGCTTGATGGAGGTAAATTGCAAAATACCAGATTAATATGGACTTATCCTACAAGTATGCCTCTGGGCTTAAGAGATCAAATTGCAGAAGCTTGGGAGAAAACATATAAAGCACATATAAAACCTGAATTCAGCAATGAAATTAAGCGTCTTCCGGAATCAGTTGCTCCATTTTACTATGCTTATGGAAGTGGCGGGAAAGGAGATATTGTGTGTATTGATATAGGTGGTGGAACTTCTGATTTGTATTTTGTTCAGTCTCAAAGTAATATTAAATATGTAACCTCACTGAAATTTGCTGCAAATGACATTTATAGTGATGGCTATGTAACAATAAACGCCTTGAGATCAAATGCTTTTGTGAATTTTTTCATGAAAACGTATGAAACGAAACTTGATAGTGATTCGAAAAAAGTTTTAGATCAGATTAAAAGGGGGACGTCAGCAGACGTTATTTCATTTTTATTTTCATTAAAAGACAATCCCAAGATAGATGCAGAAAAACGATTTGATTTTTCAGAGGATCTGAAATTATCAAAACCGGCATGTTTTCTAGTCCTTTTATTTTACTCCGCACTGATTTATCAGATAGCTGTAATTACAAAAGTAAAGAATTTGAAATGTCCCCGTACTATTTCTTTCACTGGTAATGGATCAAGAATGCTCCAAATTATAGCTAATGGGAAAAGGATAGACCGTCTTACTGAATACACAAAGAAATTCTTTATGAAGTTTTTTAATGTGGACAAATATGAACAAGATGATGGCCTTTCTATTAAACTTGAAACAGAGATTCCCAAGGAGGCTACATGTAAAGGTGCTCTCGAAGCATTTGATGAAGCTGATAAAATAGAAAAAGAACTTGACGACAGCAAGCTTATTTGGATAGGAACAGGGCGTGAACAAACAGATTTTGCTACAAAAGATTTTACTTATGACAAAATAGGCGCAACTGAATATAGTAAGGTAAAAGCAGAAGTTGAGAATTTTACTGAATTATTTTATGCGGTAGTTAAAGACATGGATATGCTTGACGGATTGAGTCTAATTGATAAATCTGACTTTACGAGAATAAAAGACCTATTTTCAAGGGACGTTGCAAGTAATATTACTAAGGTTATAAAACTATTAATGCCTAAAGACATAGACCGAAAAAATACTGATGTAAGCGAACCTTTATTTTATTATCATATTTCTTGTGTCATGCATGATATAGCTGATGCTTTATTTAATAATAAAACTAATTGATATGCGCAATATTGTAATTACTTTTGGTTGTTTTCTTGTCTGCTTTTCATTGCAGGCAAGAAAACAACAATTAAATATCCTTACCTCTGACAATTTAAGTTGGTATGATAATCCAATATATCAAATTATTTTCAGTTGGCTAATCATTCTTACTCTTATCATTATTGTATTTCTTTTATGCAATTTCTTAAAAACGAGAAGAATGAAACTTGGAGAAAAATCAGAATACTTGGAGCCTGATTCAAACTTAGATTGGTCTAATCACAGCAATAGAAATATATCTTCGGATGCAACACCTGATGATAGAATTAAATCTTTAGTCTATATAAAATTAGACGAGATTATCAAAGAGGCAGAAACGTCTAATAATACTAATCTATTGATTGAACTTATAGATAAGCGTATAAGGATAAGTAAAAAACAACCTCAAGATGATAAAGGAGCCACCCCCAAAGATGGCGATACTGACAAATCAATTAAGGTGGATAACCATGTAGAAGAAACGAAAGTTCAGCACAAAAACATTATATATGTTCAATCACTTGGGAATGGAAATTTGGGAAGAGGGAGTGATGAAATGGGTGGACTTTCTGTTTATCAAATAGAAATAGACACATCTGGAACGACTGGAAAATATACAGTATGTGATGATTTAGAAAAGAAAAAGAAATTCGCAGAGCACAGTGCCAATTATTTGAAAGATTGCAAAATAAATTACCATGGCACTAGCGACATACGCACAATAAAGTGGGGCACTGTCCATAAAGAGGACGGAGTGTGGAAGATTGACAGTAAGGCTGAAATAGAATTGATATAAAAAATAATCATCCGTTATGGTATCTGCAATTATTGAAATAATAATAGGTGTACTGATTTGGAAAGTCGGTCCAAAATGCATTGAACAGGGCAAACCAAGTACCCGCAACACGATTAAGCTGATAATGAATATTGTGGGCGTTTTGATAATGATATGTGGAATAGTTTCGTTGATTAAATGGCTTGTGTGAAGATGTCTATGCTTAAATAAGACGTAAAAACAAATTTGTAAAATTTATGAAAACATTGAATGATAGTCAATTTGAAGAGCTCATTGCCGCTGTTATAAATGACGGAGTTATCGATGATAAAGAAAAGAAAGTTCTTTACAAACGAGCAAAAGAAAGAGATATTGACAGTGAAGAGATGGACATCATCTTAAAAAAACGCTTAAACGACAAGCTAAACGCTGGAACAAGAGTGTGTCCAAATCCAAATTGTAAGGAAAAGATCAGTGATACCGCTCTTAAATGTCCTAATTGTGGAAAAGAATTTAACCCAGGGGAGCTGCTGTCGGCCAAATTGGATAAAGCAGACAATGTGAATAAGCAAATTAGTATTATTTTTGCATTTCCTATTCCTGCACAAAGTAAAGACCTGGAGGATTTCACGAGATCAATGATTGCAAAATTGGTTGATTCAGAGGATCCATTGTTTTTCGCTTATAAATTGAAATGTCAGCAATGTCTCAGTAGCGCTAATATTTCAATAACTGATTCTCAAGAAATAAGCATTTTTAAAGACTTGCAGGAAGCTTTTGATAAGAAGAATAAATTCTTTGATAAACAAATTAAAAAGAATAAAAAGAAAGCAGAAAAAAAACAAAGAAAACAGTGGCAGGAACAACTTAAAGATGCACACGATCCTGACGGGTCAAAAAGAATGGTGAAATATATTTGGAATAGTGTTGGAGCAATTATAGCTATTGGAGTTATTGTGTTCTTTTGCACGCTTATAACAAAATGTGTGTATCCGCCAAAATCAATTGCAGTTGCAACTGATGCCGATGAATGCGCAGCAGCCATTGCAGCAGCCATGAGCAATAATCAGCTTGATTCAGCCAAGGCTCTTGTTTTCAATTATCAAGGAAAAGACTCTCTTGGAAGATCTTGCATTGCTGTAGCGGATGCATATTTAAGATCGGGTGATACCGCAACTGCTAAAGAAGTAGCAAAACATGCTGGTAATGATCCAAATGATTTATTGCAATTCTTTATCAAAGCAAAAGATTTTGATGAAGCAGACAAATACATTAAACGCCCTATGGATAATAAAGATGATGATAACGCACGGCATTATTATGATTTCCTCGCTTCTGCCGTAAAATCGATGTGTGCTGATGGAAAAAAACAAGAAGCGATTGCATTTATTAATGCTAAGGTTGGCAGCTTTTTGGAAGGTAAATATGGTATAAATCATTTTAGCTTTGAAAGGGTAGATGCGCAATTAATGTCAATAGTCAATAGCTATGGTACAAAAAGTTATTCGGCTAAAATTTATAAAAAGAGAAAGAACATATAAAATATAATGCAACTTCTTTTGAAGTTGCATTATAAAAATTTTGCATGTATTTATCTACCTTTACGGGAAAGATGCTTTGACTTTTTGCTGGGCTTTTCCTTGCGGGACTTTTGACCGCCTCTGCCGCCCCTATCTTCTCTTTTGCCTCGGCTGCCTTTTGAACCTTTGAATTTGCCGTTACGTCGGCGGTTACTGCCACCTTCGTACTGGTCACGCTTCTTTTCCTGCATCTTTTCAAGACGGGAAGTGGATTCCACTATGGGGGCTTTGTCGATGCGGTGCGTGCCGGCAGGATGCTTTTCGTCGATAAGGGCAAAATCAAGCTGCTTCTTGACAAGGTCGGCACGTGCCACTTGCACCTGCACTTTATCGCCAAGCTGGTAACGTCCTTTCGTGCGCCGTCCTATCAGGCAATAATTCTTTTCGTCGAACTCGTAATAGTCGTCTTCAAGGTCGCGGATAGGCACAAGTCCTTCGCACTTGTTCTCGTCAAGTTCCACATAGAATCCCCATTCGGTAACGCCTGAAATAACGCCTGAATAGACTTGACCGAGACGCTCGCCCATATATTCCACCTGCTTGTATTTGATGGAGGCACGTTCGGCATTGGCCGCAAGCTGCTCCATGTCGCTGGAATGCTTACATTCCTCCTCAAGTTTCTCCTGATTTACTGAACGCTCGCCAGCCATGTAGCGGTCGAGTAGGCGGTGGACCATCATGTCGGGATAACGGCGGATAGGAGAGGTGAAATGGGTGTAGAAGTCAAATCCCAGTCCATAGTGACCGATATTTATTGTGCTGTAAATCGCCTTCGCCATGCTGCGTACGGCAAGAGTGGAAAGCATATCTTCCTCCGGCTTGCCCTTGATGTCGTGAATCAGTTCGTTGAGTGAACGGTTCATTTCGGTGGTTTTGCCTGTCGTTTTCAGTTTATGGCCGAAACGGCGGACAATTTCGCCGAAGTTGTTCATCTTGTCGGGGTCGGGCACATCGTGGATACGATAGACGAATGCCTTCGCTTTCTTCCCTTTCGCAACCTTACCGATGCTTTCGGCTACAGTCCTGTTGGCAAGAAGCATAAATTCTTCCACAAGCTTGTTGGCCTCTTTGGTTATCTTGAAATACACGTCGATAGGCTTTCCCGTCTCGTCGATGTCGAAGCGGACCTCGCAACGGTCGAAATCAACTGAGCCATTGTCGTAACGCTCCTTGCGCAAAATCTGAGCAAGGCGGTTAAGGGTCAATATTTCGTCGGCATAGTCGCCTTTGCCAGTTTCAATAATATCCTGTGCCTCCTCGTAAGTGAATCGGCGGTTGCTCTTGATGACGGTGTGGTAAATATCCTTTTTCAGAATATTGGCATTGTCGTCCATCTCTACCACGCATGAAAAAGTCAATTTTTCCTCATCGGGACGGAGTGAGCAGATGCCATTGCTGAGATGCTCAGGGAGCATCGGCACAGTGCGGTCAACAAGATAGACCGAAGTGGCACGGCTCTCGCCCTCCTTCTCAATGATAGTGCTGGGCTTTACGTAATGCGTTACGTCGGCAATGTGAACGCCCACCTGCCAATTGCCGTTAGGCAACTTCTGGAGTGAAAGCGCATCATCGAAGTCCTTGGCATCCTTCGGGTCGATTGTGAAAGTGACCACATCGCGGAAATCCTTGCGCTTGGCAATCTCCTCAGGCGTGATGCCCGCATCGATTTTTGCAGCTGCCTTTTCCACAGCTTCAGGATATTTATAGGGTAATCCGAATTCAGCGAGGATGGCATGAATTTCGGCATTGTTCTCGCCGGCCACACCAAGAATATCCTCTACCTCGCCCACAGGACTGTTGGCACTTTCAGGCCAATCGATGATTTTCACCACAGCCTTGTCGCCCGTCTTTCCGCCTTTCAACTTATCAACAGGAATGAAAATATCGGTAGCAAGGAATTTGCTGTCGGTGATTAAATGGGCGAAATATTGCTCCACCTTCAAAGTGCCGATGAACACCTGTTCGTGCTTCTCGATAATTTTCACCACCACAGCCTCAGGCTCAAAGCCTTTGCGCTTTGCACCGATATGCACCTCCACTTTGTCGCCGTTGAGGGCGTGCATGGAGTTGCGTTCAGCCACAAAAATCGTTTCTTCCTCATTGTCGAGGACGACACCGTTCTTTCCGTTGCTGCGACGGACAAAAGTTCCCGTTTCGGTGGTGCCGCGTGATTTTGCCTTGAAGCGTCCAGGGGAGACTTCGTTGAGAAATCCGCCAATAGCCTGCTCTTCGAGAATTTCTACGACTTCCGAACGCTGTTTTGGAGTAACCGCATTCAGCGCTTCCGAAACCTGCTTGTAGTTGTAGGGTATATTCTCACTGTTGTTGAAGAAATCTATCACAGCCTGCTGAAGTTCAGCTTTGGATAGATGATTATTATTGCTTTTTGTATTTTTTGCCATGGCGTGTGAAAAATTAATAGTTTGTCAAATCCATTATCACAAAGTTAAGGTTTTATTTTGTATTCAGTGGCTGTTTGTCGAATTATTTTTATCACAGATGCGATATTTATGAAGAAAAGAGCCATTCTGACCAAGAACGGAGAAAGCATTGAGGCCATGCCACGACTGGCGGCACAGCCTCAATATCAATTCTATAAACAGATAATCACCTACTTGGTGACGGGGCGTACAACCAAGCGAACGTCGCCAATGATACCTACGCTGGATTCATGATAGAAAAGCGTGGTGTCGCAACTGAAAGTGACTATGCCGCGGCTTTCAGGCTTATAAGTTCCCGACATAAATTCGGCATCATCGCCTTCATAACTTTTTGAAGTACCTCCATTGCTTTCACCGGAAAGAGGCAAAAGGATAAAGTTACCAGTAGGGCCTATTGCCTTTATGATCTTTTTCCCGCCTTGAGTAACGAGAGAGAACTTGCACTGTGTAACGAATTCCTGAATCTCAATCTGAGTTGGCATACGCCAATTGCCGCCATACATCACTCGGGCTATGTCCATGCCCGTGCCGCTGATTTCCTTAGGAGTGTTATCAGTGGCATCAATCATCTTACCCTTGCCGGTGGAATCACCCCAGCAGAAATAAGTGCCTTCTTCCTCAGGCTTGTTAGCACCAATGTTGCAAGAAGCCCATTTCACGGTCAGGCCAAGATCAACAGCTTCAGCCTTTTCTCCCTGTTCAGTCAGGTTAGGCCCACTGCCACCACTTTTGCCACCGCCGCCTTTGCTGCATGAATAGCCAGTAAAAGCCAGAATGCCCACAAGAGCCAATACTATTAATGAAAACTTTTTATTATTCATAGTGAATGGAATTTTTAAGAGTTAATATTATTTGCCGCAAAATACGGGACGGACAGAATATCCACAGGAGCCGGAAGCCGTGCGGTAAACAGGCTTCAATGTGCTGTCGCACTGGAAAGTCATCACGCCCTTTGTGTTGGAAGAAGAGCCGGTCATGTAAATTGCCTCACCCGGATATTTCACTGAATGGCCGTCGCGCAAGCCTGCGCCAGCGATGAAAATGGATTTTCCATTAGGGCCGGTAACGTTGAAACCGTCCACATTGTTCACTTTAGCCTTAGTCCATTTGCACTTGGCGACGAGTTCGTTAGCCTCAGCCTCGGTAGGAAGCCGCCAATCGCTGCCCCAACGCACTTTGGCGATGTCCCACTTAGTGCCGCCGATAGTGGCCGGGATTTCAGCTTTGAAGTAGTCATTTTCGTCAATGCTCGACATGTTGCCAATTGTGTCGGCCCAACCGTAAAGGCCACCCAAATCGCCGATGCTGTCGCCACCGACATTATAGGATGCCCATTTCACACTAAGGCCCAAATCCACGGCTTCCGGTCCTGAACTGGAACCGCCGCCTTTCGAACATGAATAGCATAGCAGCAGGAGTGCCGCCAATGCTAAAGATAGGATTGAAATTTTTTTGGAATGATTCATAATAAAATAGGAATAGTTTATAAAATAAAAAATTAATGAGAAAAACGCATAAAAGGAGATATTTGACCATTACAGCAATGCAGGCAACAATGATAAATCATTGCTGATAAGATTCGTGCATGAAAATCCGAAAAATTTCATAGTCAAACATTTTTAAGGCGATTCAATAGAATTATTTTCAAGATTGTCGGCAATTAGATTATTGCCGGCACAAAGTTTTACCGCTACAAAAATATACGAAGCAAATGTGATTTGCAAATTTTTTCAGTAGAAAAAGCGAAAGACTTTCAAAGAAATTCACCCCGAAAATCGTCTTTTGCTGGCTGGATGTTTTTCGGAGTATTCCACAAATGGTGTCTGGACACCCAAACGGTACTTAATTCATTGAATCGCTGAATAGTTACAAGGGTGTTCACGGTTAGGGGGTGCACACAAGTGCCAAGGTTTTCACCCATGAAAAACTTTGATCCACTCATCACTCTTATGCAAATGAAATTCGCGTGTGGGTTTGAACACCAAAAATAGCACTTAACACGTTGAATCACTGAATATTCGCAATGGTGTTCACGGATAGGCACTGCACACACCTTTACAAGATTTTCACCTATAATTTGTGAATTAACATTTGCTGCTTATATCGCTACCAACATTTCAAAGAACGCGGAACAAAAATAATGCGTAAACAGATCCTTGAATCAAGGAAACGGGATAGATTGTTATGCCGCAACGCAGTGGATGGTTTACATAACGCAAAGCATAGGATAAATTGGCAATGTAAGCCTTTTTATCCTATGCTGTGAATTTTGAGCTATAAAGGAGCTATTCCGTTATCTCTTTATCTTGTAAAGCCGGAATGTTTTTGCCGGAAGTTCATCATTGATTACAGAGCATTTTGCGCCATTTATAGTAGTGGCACTGCCATTGACCGGAATGATTTTTTCAGGATTGTCGAGAGTATTCTCAGCATCCATATCCTTACTTGTCAAAGTGATGGTTGCAGCATCTTTTCCACTTTTCATACCCAAAAGATTGAGAGATACCGATTGAGGAGCATTGTAAGTATTGATGACTTTCACAATGACGGTTCTCGTGTCCTTATCATAAACGCTGCTGGCGAACAGACCATCCTGACCGTCCTGCCCAGCAATGAATTTGCCGTCCATCTTCATTGGAAGTACGTTAGTTCCCTTATTCATCGCATACATCTGCTGAACATAATAGCTGCATGATTTGAACATTCTCACGTTGTCGAACCAAATCAAGTCGGGCCGCCACTGCCATCCTTCAATGTGGGCGAAAAGTGGAGCGTAGGATGAAAGATAAACCATATCGGCATTCCTTTCCAAGTCGGTCATGAAGGCAGCCTCGTAGAGCGATGCCTCGAAATGATTCCATTTTTTGCCTGTCTCATGACAGGCGTATTCACCTGCAAAAACTTTCGGTCCTTTGCGGTCGTAACTCTCGTAACGCAGCCCGTGGCTTAGAAACCACGTTTCGTTGCGATAGAAGTGTTCATCAACCAAATCCGCTTTCAGTTTGCGCATCGCGTTCCATCCAGCTTCAAAGTTTTTGCCATCGGGATCAGGCCCGCTTGAACCAACAATCTGGATTTTAGGGTATGCCTTTTTTATAGCTTTGACGAATGGTTCAAGACGCTTGAAATAGAAATCGCCCCATTGCTCATTACCTACGGCGATCATCTTCAGATTGAACGGAGCAGGATGCCCCATCTCCGCGCGTTTCTTTCCCCAAACGGTGGTGGTATCGCCATTTGCGAACTGGATGAGGTCGAGGCAGTCCTGAATGTAAGGGTTAAGGTCATTAACCGGAACATGAGCGCTTTCCTTTTCCCAATTCTGGTATTGGCAAACCATTCCAACGTTCAGCACCGGAAGTGGCTCTGCACCGATGTCTTCAGCAAGTTGGAAATATTCAAAGAATCCCAAGCCAAAGCTTTGGAAATAATCAGGGAAAAAGCGGTTGTCGAAAGTGAATTCCCAACGGTTCTCGTTAATCGGACGGTTTTCCACAGGCCCGATGGTGTTCTTCCATTGGTAGCGTGTAGCCAGCTCAGTGCCTTCAACGATACATCCGCCAGGGAAACGCAGCACGCCAGGATGCTCATCAGCCAGTGCTTGTCCGAGATCGCGGCGCATGCCGTTAGGCCGATTCTTGAATGTATTGACAGGAAATAGTGAAACGTGCTCCAAATCCACGGTGCTGTTTCCAACAAGATAAATTCGCAGATTAGATTTATTGTCGGTTCTTGGCGATTTAATTACGATTTCATATTTTTTCCACTCGCTTGAAGTTATGTTGAGGTCTTCCGAAGTGAATTCCTGACGGTCCTCCATGGAACTTTCATCAATCAGCTGAATGCGAATTTTGGCAGAACCTTGAGGCGCTTTAGCCCAAACGGAAAATCGGTAATCTTCGCCTTTCAGCACCCCGATTCCGAAGTAACCTTCATTTTGGATGCCGGTGCGCCGTTCATTATGGCCCGGGTAGGACAATTCAGCATAGTGCGGGCAGCGTTTGAAAGGCCCGTCATCCTTCAGTTCAACGTTACCGAAAGTTTTCCAACCCATAAAGTGTTGAGGAAACTCAAAAGAGCGGTTTTTGACGAGTTCACCATACAGTCCACCGTCGGCGGCATAATTAATGTCCTCGAAAAATAATCCGTACATGGTTTTTGGGACTGGTACACCAATTTTATTGGTTTGGATGTCCATTACATGGCTCTGCCCATAACAGGTAAGGCACGCAAACAGAGCGATTGGCAATAAAGATTTTAAATTCATAAAGCAAATTAGTTATGTTGATTTCCCTTTTCAAAAGTAGTTAATAAATCCGTTTACGGAAAATGATAATGGCAAAAAATGGCAAATTGCAAAATATTTAGCGGAATAGGGCGTGACTTTATTGAATCATGCCCCTTCCCTTATTTACATTATTTCCTTGAAAATCTTTTCAGTAGCTCCGAGATTGCTTTTTATGTAATCGCCTGCGATTTTGCCGCTCTTTGCAAGAAAATCAGGCTCCTTGTCGAAGCGTGCCATCAATCGGGCAAAATCTTCTTCGCCCATGATGCTGAATCCGCCTTGGCAGGCTATCAGGTCGTGAGCCTCCTTGAATTTATTATAGTTAGGCCCAAAAATCACAGGAATTCCGTATACTGCGGCCTCGTTCAGATTGTGAATGCCCGCGCCGAATCCGCCGCCAATGTAGGCAATCTGCGCATATCGGTAGGCCGACGACAGGATGCCGAAGCAGTCGAGAATCAGGCAGTCGCTTTTGGCAACAGCATTCTCGTTAGTTTGGGTATAGAGCGTGACAGGGCGGTTAAGACGGCCCATAATCGCATCGAGCCTTTCGTGCGAAAACTCATGCGGGGCAATAATTAGCTTAAATTCAGGATGTTCGTTGAAATAGGGTATGATAATGTCTTCATCGGGCTGCCACGAACTTCCAATAATCAAAGTAGGCATACCTGAGGTGAATTTTTCAACAATTGGAAGAGGCGTGCAGCCGGCAAGAATGTCGGTAACACGGTCGAAACGCGTGTCGCCGGTGATTTTCACATTGGTTATTTTGATGCTTTCGAGTAAAGCCCTCGACTGTTCGTCCTGCACATACAGGGTGGTGTAGCATTTCAGCATCCTGCGGAACATAAGTCCCCACGGCTTGAAAAACAGCTGTGATTTCCTGAAAATCGCCGAGATGATGTAAGTCCTTATCCCACGATGCTTCAGCTCGTTCAGATAGTTGCCCCAAAATTCATATTTAATGAAAATTGCCATTTGTGGCTTCACAATGTCGAGGAATTTCTTGACGTTGTGCGGCAAGTCGAACGGCAGGTAGCACACCACGTCAGCTCCTTTGTAGTTGCGCCTTACCTCGTAACCGCTGGGCGAGAAGAACGTGAGCAATATTTTTTGTTGCGGATGCTCGCGCTTAATCATTTCAATCAATGGACGTCCTTGCTCAAATTCGCCGAGAGAGGAGGCGTGAATCCAGATATATCCGCCAGTCGATTGGTCGATGCGCCTTTCAAGCACACTGAATGTACGTGCTTGGCCCACAACCATTTTTGCGGCTTTGGGATTACGTTTTGCCACCATTCTGACAGCCATTTGATAAGCTGCTATGCCTAAGTTATAAATAGGATTCATTCCGATGAGTTTTTACTGGTTAATACAGATTCTTTAAATATGGTTTTTTCATGTTGTGCTTATGTTTCCATAAACCATTGTCGAGATACACTCTCAGCAGCAATTTTTGCCAAAATCCTTTTTCTTCCTTTGTGTAGTGGTAATCGAGCGAAGCCACAAGGTTTACGAATTGATTCCTTACGATGTAGGCGTAAACATTTGTGCGGCTGTAGAAAGGAGCTTGAAAATAAGGGTCGCCCAAGTTGAGCAGATGTCCGTATTTTCCATAGAGAGGAAAAATGTTTTCCCCGGCGAACATAGTTTCCTTCACGCCGAAAATTCCCTTTTCCGCCACAATGTCGATTAGCGCACCTTTTGGCGACTTCCATTTGTTTTCGCCACTGCGGTCGCGCTCAAGCGTCTGCACATATCCCGCTTTTACCACAAGACTGTCGGCTCCGACCGCTTTGGCAAGATTAAGTCCGACGTACGGATTGATTGTGACATCATCGTTCACGCCCTGGTCCAGTGGCGCATCCTTTTGCTTTGCAAGATGGCTGTATTGGAGATGTCCGCCAAGCAGCAATGCTCCGCACGGATTCCAAATGCCGTTAAAATTAAGGTTGAATGCTTCGCGGTGAGTTTCGCTTTGCAGACTTCGCCAATCGAGGAACGCTTCAGCATAGCCTTTTGCCGCCACGTATTGCATCATCATTCCGCGGATGTTCGGCTCATGGTAGGCAAGCGAGTCGCTCCAAAGGACGGTAGGCATAGGTTCCATGAGTTGTGTGCGCGGGAACATGCCGAAGTTCATGCGCCAATGACCGACGTTATAATTGTAGTAGAGTGTGGGGCAAATTTTATAGTCGCGCCAGCCATTGCCCACTGGCTGAATCCAGCTCACGCCGCCGGCAATTTTCTGCCCTGGCAGGAACCGTATTCCGATTTCCGGAGCAAGCCGAGTGAGAAACAGCGTCTGGTCGATGCAATAATAATCGTTGCTGCTGCCTTCGCGGTTATCAAAAATGGAATTCATGTCGACACTCCATGTCACCTCTTGGGCAGCGCACGCCAGTGCTGTCAGGGCAAATGCCAATGTCAGCGCCAGCTTATGCATCAGCCTTCTTTATTTTAGCTATGCCTTCTTTTATTCTTGCGATAGTTTCCTCTTTGCCGAGAAGTTCGGTGATGTCGAAGATGTGAGGGCCGCGGCAAGCTCCAACCAATGTCAGGCGGAACGCGTTCATCACGTTGCCGAGCGGATAGCCGTTCTTTTCAATCCATGACATCACGGTTTCCTCACTTGGCTTTGAAGTGAAGTCGGCGATGCCTTCAAGCACACCGATAAGTTCGGTCAGCACCTTTGGCGTGTCGTCCTTCCAACGTTTGCGCACGTCCTTTTCCTCGTAGGCGGTAGGGGCTTCAAAGAAGAAACCAGCCTGATCCCAAAGGTCTTTGACGAAAGTTATTCTTGATTTCACAAGGCTTACGGCCTTGGTGACGTAGTCGTGGCTGAATTTCGCACTGTCGGCATGTTGTGCGAGAATAGGCATGAAAAGGCCTGCAAGTTTGGCATCATCCATGTTGATGAGATATTCGTGGTTGAACCATTTGCACTTTTCAAAGTCGAATTTTGCCCCGCTTTTCGAGCAATGCTCAAAGCTGAAGTCGCGTATCATTTCGTCGATAGTCATCACTTCGCGGTCGTCGCCCGGATTCCATCCCAGCAGAGCCAAGAAGTTTACCACCGCTTCAGGCAGATAGCCTGCCTCGCGGTAGCCCGATGATATTGAGCCGTCAACAGGATTGTGCCATTCAAGTGGGAACACAGGGAAACCGAGTTTGTCGCCATCGCGTTTGCTCAGCTTGCCGTTGCCGTTAGGCTTTAGCAGCAATGGCAGATGCACGAATTGCGGCATGCTGTCGGCCCAGCCGAATGCCTTGTAAAGAAGCACGTGCAGAGGTGCCGAAGGCAGCCATTCCTCGCCGCGGATAACGTGCGTGATAGCCATCAGATGGTCATCAACGATGTTGGCAAGGTGATATGTTGGCAGGTCGTCGGCGCTCTTATATAGCACTTTGTCGTCGAGAACTGACGAATTTATGGTGACATCGCCGCGAATCAGGTCGTGGACTGTTACGTCGGTGCCCGGTTCAATTTTGAAGCGCACCACATACTTCTCGCCTGCGTCGATGAGGCGTTTCGTCTCCTCTTCGCCTAAAGTGAGCGAGTTGCGCATTAATTGGCGGGTTGACGCGTCGTATTGGAAATTTTTTATCTCTTTGCGCTTTGCCTCAAGCTCTTCTGGAGTGTCGAAAGCCACGTATGCTTTTCCGGCATCAAGCAGTATCTTCACGTGCTCATGATAAATCGAGCGGCGTTCCGATTGCTTATATGGCCCGTAGTTTCCGCCTTCGCGCACACCCTCGTCGATGGTTATGCCGAGCCATGCGAGAGCCTCATTTATATAGTCTTCCGAACCTGGCACGAAGCGTGTAGAATCGGTGTCTTCTATGCGAAGTATCATTTTGCCGCCGGTCTGGCGAGCGAATAAATAGTTATACAGTGCTGTCCGCACGCCTCCAATGTGAAGTGGCCCAGTCGGTGACGGGGCAAAGCGGACTCTTACTTCTTTGTCCATCTTTATCTGAATTTCGTAATTAATGTGCAAAGATAATGCAAGCCGAGCGCAAAACGAAATTAAATCGCAGTTTTTAATTTCTTATGCCGAGGCGCAGCTTATTTTCGCTGTCTGCAGCAAACTTAATGCAAGCCGAGCGCAAAACGAAATTAAAACGCAGTTTTTAATTTCTTATGCCGAGGCGCAGCTTATTTTCGCTGTCCGCAGCAAACTTAATGCAAGCCGAGCGCAAAACGAAAATAAACGCAGTTTTTAATTCGTTTTGCCGACTGCATCAGTTGCGTTTATTCCAATATCTTTTCAATGCTTTTGAACGTGTCGGTTGCTGATTGGTCGGGGCGGCAAGGCGACAACGACACGTATCCGCGCTCAATCCAGTATAGGTCGGTCTCGTCGCAGTCAGGCTCATAATTCTTGTAGCTGCCTGTAAGCCAATAATATTTTTGCCCGTGCGGGTCAGTGCGCTCATCAAATTCCTTTATCCAGCGTCCGCGGGCGGCACGGGTCACTTTCATTCCCTTTAGCTCTTCGCATTTCGGAATGTTCACGTTCAGGCACACTCCCTTAGGAAATTTGCCTTCCAAGGCCTTTTCAATGATTTTTCTTATAGTTGCCTCGCACGGGGTGAAGTCGGCTTCAGCCGTATAGTCGCCATAGGAGAATCCGATGCTCGGCACTTCAATCATGCTGCCCTCGAACACCACACCCATCGTGCCCGAATAGAGGGCGCTGTTGCCGGAATTGTAGCCGTGGTTGATGCCTGCCAGAACTATGTCGGGCAGGGCCGGCATCAATTTAGTGAACGAGAGTTTTGCGCAGTCGGTCGGCGTGCCGTTTATCTTGTACACTGTCTGATGGTCGTTTTCGCTGACAAGTGTCGCCCTCAACGGGCGTTCCACGGTGATTGCCGATGATTTTCCAGATTGGGCATATTGAGGTGCGCCGACAAACACGTTGCCGTAGTCGCCTGCTATTCGCTGCAATTCTTTTATTCCTTTTGCAAGGTAGCCGTCGTCGTTGCCGATGTATATAAGTGGTTTGTTGCTTTGCATATCTTTCATTGTTCGGTGTGTCGTACTGCAAAAGTAATCTTTTTCCGCGATTTTTTCCAAAATGATGTTTTTTTAATATAATAATGTGCATTTCTTTGATTTTTTGTTACATTTGCAAATTGACAATTTTTCTTATGTCGCTTTTTTGCTCAAAAGTATGAAAAATACTATAAATAAATATCTTGAAATGGCTGCCAGTGCCAAGATTGGCTGGTGGGAGGCTGATTTGGTGACGCGGCGCTTCTCTATTTCGGATTATTTGGGAAAAGTCCTTCATATTCAAGATAACACAATCTCTTTTGAGGATTATGCCGAACTTATCCGCAGCGATTACCGTCAAGTAATTATCGATGAGATGCGAAAAACAGGCATGAGAAACAATTTCATTTATGTGCGCTCTTACCCGCTTATTATTTCTGAAAATGAAATCTGGGTGCATTCTTTTGTGTCGTCGCATGGAGTGAATGAGGAGGGACATGCGTCAATCTTTGGAGTTATTCAGCAGGTTGATTCGCCTGAATTTGTTGGTGGCACCGACTCTCATTCTGAATCGGTCAGCGCCATGCTTCAGAGGTTGAACACCATTTCTCAGACTCTTTTTGACTTTTTGCGTGAGGAGAACGAGAATGTTTCCGTCGTGGCAATCCTTAGGAACTTGCTCAATTATTTCAATGCCGACCGCACATATATTTTTGAAAATTCCAAAGATGGATTTTATCAGGACAACACTTATGAGGTGATTAAGGGGGGCATTTCCACTCAAAAGGAAAATCTTCAGCGTGTACTTATCAGCAGCATCCCTTGGTGGTCGGGACGCATCCTTAACGGTGAACCTATCATCCTCGACGATGTTGAGGAAATCAAGGATAGTGCCCCAACTGAATATGAAATGCTCGTAGGACAGGGCATAAAGTCGGTTCTCGTCGTTCCGCTATTTGGCGGTAGGGAAGTGTGGGGATATATGGGTATTGACATTGTGGCCAACCATCGCCATTGGTGCGATACCGATTACCAGTGGTTCTCATCAATGGCCAACATAGTCAGCATCTGCATTGAACTTTCGCGTGCGCGTTCAAGCATAACTTACGAACAGAAATTTTTGCGAAATCTTTTCGCTCACATGCCGCTCGGCTATTTGCATGTGGTGTCTGTGCGCGACCATGACGGCAATATTTCCGATTTCCGGGTTATCGACACCAATGACGTGTTCAACGAACTTTTGGCTTTTCCGAAAGGTTTTGTTGTTGGACATACGGTTCATGATGTCTATGCCAGTGAGGAGGCGGAGCGCAGGATAGATTTCATCAAGGAAGTCGTTCGCGGCAAGAAAAATTTTAATGAGGAGGATGAACTGCATCCGAGGTCGAAGAAATATTTCAGAAAAATTGCATATTCACCTGAAAAGGACCATGCCGTTCTGCTTTACCTCGATGTCACTGCCACCCGCTTTGCTGAGAAGGCACGGCTGCACAGTGAAAGTCTTTTCCATAATATTTTCGAGGATATTCCTGTCGGTGTGGAGATTTACGACCGTAATGGCTATCTCACCGACATCAACACAAAGGATATGGAAGTATTCGGAATTGAGCGCAAGGAGGATGCTTTGGGAGTGTCGTTGAAGGTTGACCCCAATTATTCCGATGATGTGAAGCGCAGATTCTGGACTGAGAATCTGGTGGAATTCTGTTGCGATTATGATTTCGACAAGGTGAATTTCTATCATCATTCGAATGCTCATCAAAAAATATCATTGCTTATCAAATGCCATCGCCTTTTGGACGCTGATGGAAACATTTCGGGCTTTATCCTGATTGCCCTCGACAATGTGGAAAAGGTGGAGGCAATGAGCAAGGTGCGCGACTTTGAGAATTTCTTCTCCATAATTTCTGATTATGCGCATATTGGCTACGCCAAAATGAATATTCTCACCAAAGAGGGCTATGCTATTAAGCAATGGAACAGGAATATAGGCGAGGACGAGGATAAACCGCTTAGCGAAATTGTTGGCATTTACAGCAAACTGCATCCCGATGACCGCGAGAGCATGATTGAATTCCTCAAAAAGGCTAAAGATGGGACGGCTTCCGATATTCACTGTGAAGTCCGCGTTGATAATGGAAAAGGCGGTTGGAATTGGATTTATAAAAATGTGGTGGTCACCCGATATGCGCCTGATGAAGGTGAGATTGAACTGATTGGCGTGAACTACGACATTACTGACCTGAAGCAGATTGAGGCGGAACTCATTGCTGCACGCAACAAGGCTGAAACTATGGACCGTCTGAAATTGGCGTTTCTCGCGAATATGAGCCATGAAATCCGTACTCCGCTTAATGCCATTGTCGGTTTCTCCGATTTGCTCGCTGATTCCGACGACCCTGACGAGCGCCATGAGTACATGAACATTATCCGTACCAATAATGAGCTGCTTCTGCAACTTATTTCCGATATTCTTGACCTCTCCAAAATTGAGGCGGGCACTTTCGATTTCACTATGGGTGATTTGGATGTGAACATGCTTTGCGACGACATTGTGAAATCGTCGAGGTTAAAGGCAAAGGAAGGGGTGAAAATCATCTTCGATCATCACATTAAAAATTGCCGAATTTTCTCTGACCGCAATCGGTTGAGTCAGGTAATCACGAATTTTGTCAACAATGCCGTAAAATTCACTTCTGAGGGTTACATCAAGGTTGGTTACGACATTATTTGTAATAAAATTCGCTTCTATGTTTCCGATTCGGGTGTCGGCATCGACAAGGAGCAGCAGGCGAAAATATTTGAGCGTTTTGTCAAGCTCAACGCCTTTGTTCAAGGTACTGGCTTGGGATTGTCAATTTGTCAAAGCATTGTCAAACAGCTTGGCGGAGAAATTGGCGTGGATTCTGAAGTGGGTAAGGGTTCTACTTTCTGGTTCACATTGCCTTATTCCGAAATTAAGTCAAAAAACATTGAATCGGTGGCGAATGTCGCTGAACCTGTTGAGGATTCATCAGTGAAATTTGAATCCAAGCCGATAGTTCTTGTCGCTGAGGACACTGAAAGCAATTATCTGCTTGTCTCGACAATTCTGAAGAAAAGCTATCAGGTGGAGTGGGCGCACGATGGTCTTGAGGCGGTGGCGCTATTCCAGCGCATACATCCTGATATTATTTTGATGGATATTCGTATGCCGCGAATGAACGGGCATGAGGCAACGCGTGAAATCCGCCGTATTGATAAAAATGTGCCGATTGTCGCTTCCACAGCCTTCGCTTTTGAAGAGGATAAGCGTGATGCCTTAGAAGCAGGGTGCAATGGGTTTATTGCCAAACCTGTTAATGCCTACACTCTTCGTTCTGAAATTGCCAAGTTCTTGAAGAAATCTTCGGATTAGCAGTAAACATCTCATTCTACATATTTTTATAGTGGCGACTGAATTATTTTTTCAGCTGCCATTTTTTATGATTTTTCTGATTGTGGCGTTTTTCATGGATTTTCCATCTTTCGATTTGATAACTTTGCCATTATTTATATAATAATGTGTTATGTCATGAAAAATATTGTTGGTTCGCCATTTCGCACCATGTATTACTTTTCTTTGTGCAGGCAAGAAAAGTCAGAAGAATGCTGCATGGGTGAAAACCTTGTAAAGGTGTGTGCAGCACCTCACCATGAACACCCCTGCGAACATTCAGCAGCTCAGTTCATTAAGCACCGTTTTAGGTGTTCACACCCACGCGCGAATTTCGTTTGCCGAGCCATGTGGAGCAGTGCAATGGCATCAGTGGGTGAAAACCTTGCAAAGGTGTGTGCACCACCTCACCGTGAACACCCTCTTGAACATCCAGCATTTCAGCGTGTTAAGCATCGTTTTAGGTGTTCACACCCACGTGCGAATTTCGTTTGCCGAGCCATGTGGAGCAGTGCAAAGGCATCGGTGGGTGAAAACCTTGTAAGGGTGTGTGCACCACCTCACTGTGAACACCCTCTTGAACATCCAGCATTTCAGTGTGTTAAGCGCCGTTTTAGGTGTTCACACCCACGCGCGAAATCCGTTTGCCGATCCATGTGGAGCAGTGCAAAGGCATCAGTGGGTGAAAACCTTGCAAAGGTGTGTGCACCACCTCACCGTGAATACCCCAGCGAACATTCAGCAGTTCAGCATATTAAGTGCCGTTTTAGGTGTTCACACCCACCAAGCGAAATTGCGCCAAAGCCTTGCCCTAAATAGGCAACCGATTTTGCCGATTCGGCGAATCTGTCCAATCATCACCCCGTCAAGCAGGATGAGAAGAAAAAATCATCCTCATTCGGGCTTTTTGGAGCGAAAAATCGCCGCAGTCGGAAAATAATCAAAAAAAATCCCAAAAAAATATCAACCGCCAACGTGCTGCACAGTAGCGGTTTGACTGGGCAACCCTTCGCGGGCGTGTGCAGATTCACAATAGAAGTGCAACAACGGAGCGCCAGTGGAAGTGAAAATTAATATGAAACACACACCGCGGGAGCGCCAAGCGGCAAGGGGCGAGTAGCCCCGCCGAGCGTCAACAAGCAATGCAAAAAAAAAGAAGGGAAGACCGAAATCTTCCCCAGGAATAATTAAATTTGCATTACTATGTACAAACAATTAACCCGAGAGCAAAGATATGCAATATATCTGGGACTGCAAAAGGGAGAACCCCTAAG